>JAWOBS010000181.1:0-11273 GCA_046484145.1 Bacteroidales bacterium | reverse complement strand
GGTGGTATTCATATAACTCTTGACGATTTTGCAAAGTGGATTCAAAATCTGAATCATCCTGCAGTAGGAACTCTGGAAATGATTGAAGAGATGACCACTCCTTATGAACTCAAGAACGGTAAATCAACAGGCTATGGACTCGGACTATTTATTCAGGACTACAAAGGATTGAAGCAGATTCATCATGGCGGCGGAGATATGGCTCACCGTTCGATGTTTATGCTTTTCCCGGAAATCGATGCGGCTATTGTTACACAGAGTAACCTGGCCTCTTTTAATGGTGCTATCCCAAACCGCATTGCCGATCTCTTTTTTGGAGAGTACATGGAAACGAATGAAGACTCTGAACAGGAGAAAACTCTTGCCTCGGATGATGAAACCGAATTTGAGTATGATCCCAAAAATTTTGATCTGTTAGCCGGACGATATGAGTTGAGCATCATGCCGGGCTTTATCCTTACTTTTGATCGTGAAGGGGATCGAATTTATACCCAGGCTACCAATCAGCCCGAAGTAGATCTGACTGCAACATCCGATTCCACCTTCTCCCTGATGGGTGTAAACGCCTCTGTGACCTTTCACCTGAATGAAGATGCAACAGCAGACTCCCTCACACTTCATCAAAACGGCAATCATATTGCTAAAAAGATAGACTTTACACTCGCCCCTGATGAAATGTCAGAATATACAGGCCGGTTCTACAGCGATGAGATTGAAACCACCTATACCATTGAACTTAAAGATGATGAACTCGTGATGCAGCACTTTCAGCTGGAGGATGAGATGAAACTGGACCCAACCCACAAGGATCAATTTGGTTCTGTAATGCCCATTCAAACCGTAGAGTTTGTTCGAAATGATGAGGGTGAGATAACCGGTTTTAATGCCTCGAACGGCAGAACGAGGAATGTATATTTCAGGAAAATGGAATAATCCAGCAATTGTGACGGTAGAAATTCTGTAATTACAGACTATTCAAATCCTACCCAAACCGGTACATCCAGAAATTCACCCAGTTCACGGGCATCTTCCAAAATTTCATTTTTTTTGCCGTGATCGATCACATTGAGGCGCCGGCCATCATCAAGAACCAAATTCAGCTCGTAACTGTAGTAGGAAGATTTATCACTCTTCACATACTCCCGTATTATTTGAATGGCGTATATGTTGCTAAACATTGTCGCATCCTTTTCATCTTCAGGCCGGTAGATATAATCCGGCTTTTTATGCCCCTTCCAATACATGCTGGTATATTTATCAAATACACGAGGTTTAGCCATAGAGTAGTAGATCCAACCACCTACCCCGGCAAACAAAGCACCAAAAAGGAGAATACCCAGCACCCCCCAAACCGATTCCATATCCGGACTATCTGACCCAGCGGTTAAAAAAAGAATAGGGAAACCGACCCCCACAGTAATAAAAAGTCCGGAAAAGAGTTTTGCTCCAAGTGTGGGTCGAAACTCCAGGCGATGAGAATCTACAGCTACCATTTTATGAGTGTGGAAATTACTCCCTCCCCGTTTCTGAGGTATCCACTCAATCGATTCAGCCAGCGGATCATTAAACCGGGTGGCATCAAACGGCTCGATTGAACCTACTGTTTTTATCAATGTTTTAAGTTTTTTAAGCATGATTGATGTTGTTAAATGATCGGTTGAATTCACCTATTTTTGAGCTTTTGACCATCCGGATAAATTCATCATAATTTCTATGAAAAAATTTTATTTGTGGTCAGAACGAAATCGAAATTAAATGTATTTATCGATTTAATGCAATCATGAAAATTTATGACAGCATAATGACAAACTCCCTTAATCATTAATATTCGACATTATGAAATACATTATTACCATTTTAACTCTTTTAGCAGGCCTGTTGATTTTTTCAGCCTGCAGTGACAGTATCGTAAGCAGCTCTGAAGCCGACCTGACGATTGAAGAATTCAAATCCGAAGCCGAAAAGAGAGCCCCTTCTCCGGGCAATCAAACCATTGCAGATATCGTAGTAGAATCCGCTGCAGCTGATGACGCTGAATTCACGCTTTTACTGGCAGCCTTGGAGTATACCGGACTAACCGGAGTGTTTACCGGTGGTGACCAATACACCGTATTTGCCCCGGTTGACCAGGCCTTTTTAAACCTTGTTGATGCTCTATCCGAAGATCTTGATCCGGATGTACTTGAAAATGAAGGTCCCTTCGCAGCTATCGATGATCTTCTTGGTGAAGGTGCTGTAGCAAATGTACTGCTTTACCACGTAACTGAAGGACGACGGGCAGCGAATAGTGTGGTCCCAAAAAACATGCGGGCAAAAGACCGGAAAATATCAACCCTGCTGGAAGACGCTAATTTCTATGTAGCGTATGGTGGCACCATTACCGATATCGCCGGGCAGGAAGCAAGCATTACCTCTGCCGATAACTCTGCTTCAAATGGAATTATTCACGTGATAGATACTGTGCTGTTACCACTTGAATAGGCTTAAAGAATGATCCAATCGGAATGATATAAAGTTGAATCATTTTACTTCGCATGCAATGTCCGCACAGTTTTATGAATGTGTGGACATTTTTTTGGCACTATCAAACCCACAAAGAACTAAATTATCGGAATTAGGAAGGCAGTTTAAACAGTAATATGTTTCTGAACCTGGCCATGATACAATCCTTGTATCTCAGCTAAGGCCGGCTGTCCGTCAACATATTCAGGGTGTTATCTACCAGTGGGACAACATTCTCTCAATTTGCTTTCTCCCCAAATTTTAGCCCATAAAAAAACCTCTGAACCTGTATATGATTCAGAGGTTGTACCTCGGGCCGGGCTCGAACCGGCACTGACATTGTAATGTCAATTGGATTTTAAGTCCAACGCGTCTACCAATTCCGCCACCGAGGCTAATTTTGTAATTACCTGTTTTTTTACTGACAAAGAAGCTTTTGGACTGCTTCGTGAATTTGGAATACCTTTTAAAAACGTCATTAAATAAAATTGTAAAATGGCAAAAGAATCAATTAAAGCAAGAGAAAGAAAAAGAGAAAAGCTTGTGGCGAAATATGCAGCCAAAAGAGCAGAACTCAAAGCAAAAGGTGATTACGTAGCTTTACAAAAGCTGCCGAAAAATGCTTCACCGGTGAGATTACACAATAGATGCAAGCTTACAGGCAGACCAAAAGGTTATATGCGTCAATTTGGTGTCTCACGTATAAATTTTAGAGAAATGGCTAGCAATGGGTTAATTCCCGGTGTTACTAAAGCTAGCTGGTAAGTGATATTATTTAGTTGAACTTTTTATATTAATAAAATGATAACGGATCCAATTGCAGATTATTTAAATAGAATAAGGAATGCCATTAAGGCCAATCATAGGATTGTTGAAATTCCTGCATCGAATCTCAAAAAAGAGATGACAAAAATCCTTTTTGATAAAGGATATATCCTGAATTATAAGTTTGAGGAAGATAAAATTCCTGCAATTATTAAAATTGCATTGAAATATCATCCAACAACAAAATTACCGGCAATCAATGAGTTGAAAAGAGCTAGTAGGCCGGGATTAAGAAAATATTGTAGTAATGATGAACTGCCTAGGGTTCTTAATGGTCTTGGTATTGCTATTATTAGCACCTCTAAAGGAGTTATAACGGACAAAGAAGCCCGTAGTTTAGGTGTAGGTGGTGAAGTTATTTGTTACGTTAGTTAAAAAGGAGGAAAAAAATGTCACGTATAGGTAAATTACCAATTAAAATACCAAATGGAGTTACTTTTTCTGTTTCTGATAATAATATCGTTACAGTGAAAGGACCAAAAGGTGAATTAACTCAAAAAGTAAACCCTGATATTCAAGTAAAGCAAGAAGAAGATAATATTGTTTTACAAAGGGCCTCGGAATCGAAAGAACATAAATCACTACATGGTTTATATCGTTCACTGATTAATAATATGGTTATTGGTGTCTCTGAAGGTTATAAAATTGTCCAGGAATTAGTGGGAGTGGGATATAAAGCTTCTAATAATGGACAAATGCTGGAATTGGCTCTGGGTTATTCTCATAATATTTTCTTTGAATTGCCAAAAGAGATTAATATTCAGACGCTTACAGAAAGAGGTAAAAACCCTCTCATTATCCTTGAGTCACACGATAAACAACTTATAGGACAAGTAGCTGCAAAAATCAGATCCTTGCGTAAACCTGAACCTTATAAAGGTAAAGGTATTAAATTCCAGGGTGAAGTTCTTCGCAGAAAAGCCGGTAAGGCCGCTGCAGCTAAATAATGTTTAGTATAATATTTTTTTAATAATTGATATGGCAACAAAAATGCTTAATAGAAGACAAAAAATAAAATACCGGATAAGAAAAAAAATATTTGGTAATGAAGAAGCTCCCAGGCTAACTGTATTTAGGAGTAATAAGCAAATATATGCACAGCTTATCAACGATAATGATGGTAAAACATTAGTTTCTGCTTCTTCTCGTGATAAAAGCTTTGGTGAAAAATCAGGAGCAAAATCTGTGTTGGCTAAGGAAGTTGGTAAATTGGTAGCCGAAAAAGCTAAAGAAGCTGGTATAGAAAAAGTAGTTTTTGATCGTAATGGTTATTTGTATCATGGTAGAATCAAATCCTTGGCTGAAGGTGCCAGGGAAGGAGGTTTAAAATTCTAAGATTATGGCGAATGTTAATATAAAAAAAGTGAAATCCAGCGAGATTGAATTTAAGGACAGACTGGTTAGTATTCAACGTGTTACTAAAGTTACTAAAGGTGGCCGTACTTTTAGCTTCTCTGCTATTGTTGTGGTTGGTAATGAAAATGGCGTAGTTGGATACGGTCTTGGGAAAGCCAAGGAAGTCACAACTGCTATTAGTAAAGGTATAGATGATGCTAAAAAGCATCTGATAAAAGTACCTGTGCATAATGGCACTATTCCACACGAACAACAAGGCAAATATAGTGGTGCTCTTATATTGATTAAACCTGCTGCTAGTGGTACCGGTGTTATTGCTGGTGGCGCTATGCGTGCCGTACTCGAAAGTGTTGGTGTTACAGATGTCCTTGCAAAATCTAAAGGATCTTCAAACCCACATAGCGTTGTTAAAGCAACTATTGATGCACTTACTAAATTGAGAGACCCAATCACTGTCGCTCAACAAAGAGGTGTTTCTGTTGAGAAGGTTTTTAACGGATAAGAAGCGTTTTCTTATCTTAAGAGAATGATCTTTTTCATTTAGTGTGGAAATTGAGATTGACGGGATTGAAAATATAGAATATGTTGTACGTATATCAGCTTATTCTAAAATCAAAATGATTTAAAAAATATTAGTAATTTTTTTCTGATGAAAACTCTAAAAGTAACGAAAATAAAAAGCGATATTGGCCGTCCTGCAAGACAAAAAAGGACACTTGAGGCTTTGGGCTTGAGAAAAATAAATAGCAGTAATGTTCTTGAGGCTTCACCGCAAGTGCTGGGGATGATTGAGAAAGTTAAACATATTCTGTTAATTGAAGAGGTTGATGAAAAACCTGATAAAAAAGCAAAAAAAGCAGCTCCTAAAAAATCAGCTGTAAAATCTAAAGCTAAAACTGAAGATAAGGCTAAAACTGAAGATAAGGCTAAAACTGAATCTAAGGCTAAAAAGCCGGTTGCAAAAGAAACAGCTGCCGATACTAAAGCTAAGAAAGAGGAGAAAGCTGAAGTTGCTAAAGATGTAAAAGCTGAGAAAGCTGAAAAAGCGGAAGAAAAACCTGCTGCTAAGAAAGCTGCTAAACCTAAAGCAACAACTGCAAAAACAACGGATAAAAAACAATCCAAGAAAACTGAAGAAAAGAAAGAAGAAAAGAAATAGACTTCATAAATTAATAGATTAATAAACAATTAATAATATATAAAATGGATTTAAGTAGTCTTAAACCGGCAAAAGGATCAGTAAAAACTCGTAAAAGAATTGGACGTGGCGAAGGTTCAGGCCGTGGTGGTACATCTACAAAAGGACATAAAGGTGCTAAGTCAAGAAGTGGCTATAAGCGTAAAGCCGGATTCGAAGGTGGACAAATGCCACTTGCAAGACGAGTACCTAAGTATGGGTTTAAAAATATAAACAGAGTTGAATATAGTGGTGTTAACCTTGACAGTATTCAAAAATTGTCTGAAGAAAAGGGCGCAAAAGAGATTAATCTTGCTGTTTTAATTGAAAATGGCCTGGTTTCTTCAAAAGATAAGGTGAAAATTTTAGGTAGAGGTAAACTCGCAGCTAAAATTGATGTTACTGCTCATGCTTTTTCTGCAGCTGCTAAAAAGGCAATTGAGGACAATGGTGGAAAAGCCAATATAATTGAGTAAACTTTGTAAGAGAGAATAAAAATAGCACATAATAGACCATTTATAAAATAAGAGTAAATGAAACGATTTATACAGACCATCAAGAATATTTTTAAGATCGAAGATCTGCGTGCACGTATACTTTATACACTTGGGATTATCCTTATTTATCGTCTGGGTTCTTATGTCGTACTACCCGGTGTTGACCCGGCTCAGTTATCTGCTTTACAAGCGCAAACATCTGATGGACTGTTAGGATTATTGAACATGTTTTCTGGTGGTGCCTTTTCAAATGCATCTATCTTTGCTCTTGGTATTATGCCATATATCAGTGCATCAATTGTAATTCAATTACTTGGTGTTGCTGTGCCTTATTTTCAGAAACTTCAAAAAGAAGGCGAAAGTGGAAGAAAGAAGATAAATCAGATTACAAGATATCTTACGGTTATTATTACGGCAGCGCAAGCCCCTGCTTATATTGCTAATCTTGTAAATCAATTGCAAGTTGAAGCCAGTACTTACTTTATGGTATCGTCAGTAATTATTCTTATTGCCGGTACTTTGTTTGTTATGTGGCTTGGTGAAAGAATTACAGAAAAAGGAATAGGGAATGGTATATCATTAATTATCATGATTGGTATTATTGCTAATTTACCATTTGCCTTGTTTGCTGAATTCGCTGCAAGAATTGCTGGACAAGGCGGCGGCCTTGTTATCTTTTTAGTTGAGATTGTTGTTTTACTGGGGGTTATCGTGCTTTGTATTTTACTTGTGCAAGGAACTCGTAGAATTCCGGTGCAATTTGCTAAAAGAATTGTAGGAAATAAACAATATGGTGGAGTTAGGCAATATATACCTTTAAAAGTAAATGCTGCCGGCGTAATGCCTATTATATTTGCACAGGCAATCATGTTTATTCCGCTTACTTTGGTTGGATTCTCTGAGTCCGAAGCGCTAAGTGGTATTGCTGCCAGCTTTTCTGACTTTACCGGTTTTTGGTATAACTTTACTTTTGCTATACTTATTATCCTATTTACATATTTCTATACAGCAATCACAGTTAATCCAAACCAGATGGCTGAAGATATGAAAAAGAATGGTGGTTTTATTCCTGGTGTTAAACCCGGTAAAAGAACCGCTGAATTTATAGATAATGTTATGTCAAGAATTACATTGCCGGGCTCATTCTTTTTGGCGTTTGTTGCTGTAATGCCTGCCATTGTTAGCTTAATGGGAGTTACCGGGCAATTTGCCCAGTTTTATGGTGGAACTTCATTGCTGATTATGGTTGGGGTTGTTTTGGATACATTGCAACAAATTGAAAGCCACTTGTTAATGAGACATTATGATGGTTTAACTAAATCCGGTAGGATAAAAGGAAGATCATCATCAGCAATGGGTATGGCAGGTTAATCTTGCACTATATGATTGAGTATAAAAACAAAAATGAAATTGAATTAATACGTAAAAGTTCTTTACTTGTTGCTAAAACGTTGGCTGAGGTTGCGAAAAACATTAAACCCGGTGTAACTACTAAATATCTGGATCAAATTGCTGAAGAATTTATAATGGACAATAAGGCAGTTCCCGGATTTAAAGGTTATAATGGTTTTCCTGCCACATTATGTGTAAGTCCAAATGAAGTTATTGTTCATGGCATACCTTCAGATCGCGAATTAAAAGATGGCGAAATATTATCTGTTGATTGTGGAGTGTTATTGAACGGCTTCTATGGAGATTCAGCTTATACTTTTGCTGTTGGTGAAATACCTGATAATACTAAGCGGCTGTTAAAAGTTACCTATCAATGTTTGCTTAAAGGAATAGAAAAAGCTGTTGATGGGAATACTTTGGGTGATATTTCCGCAGCAATTCAGAAAAATGCTGAAGATTCCGGTTTTTCTGTTGTTAGAGAGCTGGTTGGACATGGACTTGGCAGACAATTGCATGAACCTCCTGAAGTGCCTAACTTTGGTAGAAAAGGCAGGGGAATTAAACTTAAAGAAGGTCTCGTGATTGCTATTGAACCGATGATTAATCTTGGAAAAAGATTTGTAGTGCAGGAAAATGATGGTTGGACTATCAGAACAGCAGACAGAAAACCTTCAGCACATTTTGAACATACAATCACAGTTGGTAAAGAAAAGGCAGATATATTGTCATCGTTTGAGTACATTGAAGAAGTTTTACAATCAAATAATAATATTAGTAATCTAAAATAAGAAGCAGATTTATGGCAAAACAATCTTCTATACAACAAGATGGAGTGGTTATAGAATCTCTTGGAAATGCATTGTTTCGCGTAGAGCTTGAGAATGGGCATGTTATTACTGCTCATATTTCCGGTAAAATGCGTATGCATTATATTAAGATTTTGCCCGGCGATAAAGTGAAGATTGATATGTCGCCATATGATCTGACTAAAGGACGTATCACCTTTAGATATAAATAAATTAGTATTCCGAATTACAAAAAGTGGAAAGATGAAAGTCAGAGTTTCTGTTAAGAAAAGAAGTCCCGAATGCAAAGTAATCAGACGCAAGGGCAAAATTTATGTAATCAACAAAAAAAACCCAAAGTTTAAACAACGTCAAGGGTAATTAATTTTATTTTTATTAAATACGCAAAACAAATATGGCACGTATAGCAGGAATTGACATCCCGAGAAAAAAAAGAGGCGAAGTTGGCCTTACTTATATTTTTGGTATAGGACGTAGTAAAGCCCGCGAAATTCTTCAGGAATGTGATGTAGATGTTCACAAAAAAGTGGAAGAATGGAATGATGATGAGATTACTAAAATCAGGAATCTTATTAGTGAAAAATATAAAGTTGAAGGAAACTTGCGCTCTGAAGTCCAAATGAATATTAAGCGATTAATGGATATAGGATGTTACAGAGGTATCAGGCACCGTATTGGGCTTCCCCTGCGTGGACAAAAAACCAAAAACAACGCAAGGACAAGAAAAGGCAAGAAAAAAACGGTTGCAAATAAGAAAAAAGCTGTTAAATAAATTAAACAGTCAATGTGTTTTGTTTTCATTTTTTGTTTGTAAAACTATTTCAGCAAGAAAAATGAATAAAAGCATCGTATTGACAGAGGCAATAATATAAATTTAATCATGGCAAAACAAGTTAAAGGAACACGTAGTGGTAAAAAAAGGGTAGTAAAGGTTGAACCTTTAGGACAAGCACATATAGCTGCTTCGTTTAATAACATTAATATTACCCTGACTAATAATAACGGAGATGTTATTTCATGGGCTTCTGCCGGTAAAATGGGTTTTAGAGGTTCGAAAAAAAATACTCCTTATGCAGGTCAAATGGCAGCAGGTGATGCCGCCAAAATTGCTTACGACCTTGGTTTGAGAAAAATAAAGGTGTTTGTTAAAGGCCCAGGCTCAGGAAGAGAATCTGCAATAAGAACTCTCCATTCTGCAGGCCTTGAAGTTACAGAAATTGTTGATGTAACTCCATTGCCACACAATGGCTGCAGACCACCTAAAAGAAGAAGAGTATAGTTTTGTATTATAATTGTTGATAAAAGAGATATAAGAATATGGCACGTTATACAGGTCCAAGAACAAAAATTGCAAGAAAATTTGGCGATCCAATATTTGGAGCCGATAAAGCTTTTGAAAAGAAAAAATACCCACCAGGAGTGCATGGGGCTAATAAGAAAAGAAGAAAATTATCAGAATATGGTATGCAGCTTCTTGAAAAACAAAAAGCAAAGTATTCATATGGTGTGTTGGAAAAACAATTCCTTAACCTTTTCAAAAAAGCATCCAGCAAAAAAGGTATTACCGGTGAGATTTTACTTCAATTACTTGAAGCTCGCCTTGATAATGTCGTTTTTCGTCTGGGCATTGCTCCATCCAGAAGAGCTGCCAGGCAACTGGTAAGTCATAGACACATTATTGTTAACGGACAAATTACAAATATTCCTTCTTATTCAGTGAAGCCGGGAGATTTAATTGGAGTTAGAGAAAAATCTAAAAGCCTTGAGGCTATTTCTGATTCACTCGCCTCCAGATCTAATGCTTATTCATGGCTTGAATGGGACGAGGAAAAATTAATCGGAAAATTTATGAATTATCCTGAAAGGGATGTTATCCCTGAAAATATAAAAGAACAATTAATCGTTGAATTGTACTCTAAGTAATAATATTTATCAGGATTTATTTAAAACCCAAAAGAATAATTAAATGGCAATATTAGCATTTCAAAAACCCGATAAGGTTATCATGCTGGAGTCTGATGACAGAACCGGTAAGTTTGAGTTCAGACCATTAGAACCCGGATATGGTATTACAATTGGAAACGCTTTGAGAAGAATTTTGCTTTCTTCTTTGGAAGGTTTTGCGGTTACAGCTATTAAAATTGAAGGAGTAGAACATGAATTTTCTGCAATGAAAGGCGTTGTGGAAGATGTTACTGAGATGGTCCTGAATATAAAACAAATTAGATTTAAGCAACAGATCGAAGGTGAAAATAGTGAAAAAGTAACTGTAAATATTTCCGGCAAAGATGTTTTTAAAGCCGGAGATCTGAATTCTTTCCTCTCTAATTTCCAGGTTCTTAACCCTGATTTGGTTATTTGCAACATGGAACCTTCGGTTACCCTTACTATGGAAGTGAGTATTGACCACGGCAGAGGTTATGTTTCAGCAGAAGATAATAAAGGCTTAAACCCGGTAATTGGACAAATAGCAGTTGATTCGATCTTTACTCCAATTAAAAACGTTAATTTCTTGATTGAAAATTATCGTGTCGAACAAAAAACTGACTATGAAAAATTGATCATGAATATTGAAACTGATGGTTCAATTAATCCAAAAGATGCTCTTAAAGAAGCTGCAAAAATTTTGATCCATCACTTCATGCTGTTTTCTGATGAGAAAATTACACTTGATACAGAAGAAAAATCCGCAAGCGAAGAATTTGATGAAACTTCTCT
>JAWOBS010000066.1:0-21314 GCA_046484145.1 Bacteroidales bacterium | reverse complement strand
TTGCATCATCTGCATAATATGACATGTTGTTATCTGCTGTATAAGGCCCGTAAACATCAACTGTTAGGTTAAGTTGTTCGTAGGAGTTTTCAAGATAGTATTCTTTAAGGCTTCCGGTAGCCCCATCAAGAGTATAATTAAGCTGATTGAAAAGCGCATCAAAGTCAGATTGAGTTTTTGTAAATGGGATGTCGGGGGTTTCCATTAAAAGACATAATAAGTTTTGATCTCCTGTTGTAGGAAAATTTTTCTGACTTCTTTTTTCTTTAATTTCCCATACAGACTTAAAAGTTTCTAGCTGTTTTTTGCTGAAAAACAATTTTTTTGATGTCTCACTTAAAAACTGCAATTCTTTATCTTTTCTGCTTTCAATATTTGAAACTGCGATGCCGGAAAAGGTAAGATCTCCATTAATGTCGGTTTTTGCATATTGGTATTCCCCTTCTTTAGTTACCAAAATGGTATAACCATCCGGAGTTTCTGCCCACTTGGTTATTTCATCACCCATAAGTTGAATAGTAATAACGCTCCCATCAGGTTGTGTAAATTCTATGGGATGGGGATAAGCAGGGATTGCATATGTAGTTGAGCTGAATAAAAAGCTAAAAAGCATTAAAATCAGTAAGCTGGTGATAGTTGAGTGGTTTTTCATGTTTGATAAATGTTAAATAAAATAGAAAAAATGCATTGTAGTCGAAAAAATAATTTTCAAAATTATAAAACAAATTTGTCATTATCAAAAAAATACTCTTATTAAGTGTTAAGAGACCTTATTGTAAGCTATTTGGTGATGCATTGTCAAAAATGAGTAAGAAAATATCCAATTCTTTCATTTTTTTTTTATTACTTTGAACTTTTTTTCTGAGAATATTTTAATGATTTTTAGCGTAGTTATTTGATAATCAGATAATTATTATTAGTTTTTAGAGTTTTAATACTTAATAACAATAACATAAATAGTTATGTCAATAAAACAAAAGACTTTTGATCTTAAAAAGCGCATGCAGGATGCTCTTCAGGGTGGTGGAGCCCAGGCAATAGAGAAACAAGTGGCAATGGGTAAAATGACAGCTCGCGAGCGGATAATTGCCTTATTAGATCCAAATTCATTTCATGAGTATGATTTATTCGTTGAACATGCGGCGAAGGATTTTGATATGGATAAAAAACACTTGCCCGGTGATGGTGTTGTAACCGGTACAGGTACAATCAGCGGGTTTCCAATTTGTATTTATGCCCAGGATTTCACTGTTGCAGGAGGTTCCTTAGGTTTAATGCATGCCAGGAAAATCACAAAGATAATGGATCATGCTATGAACCTTAAGATACCAATAATTGGCATCAATGATTCAGGTGGAGCCAGAATACAAGAGGGAGTAAATTCTCTGGCCGGTTATGGAGAAATTTTTTATAGAAATACACAGGCTTCCGGTGTTATACCTCAAATATCTGTTATTTTGGGTCCATGTGCGGGAGGTGCGGTTTATTCGCCGGCTCTTACAGATTTTGTTTTCGTAGTAGATAAAATTTCTAAAATGTTTATTACAGGGCCGGAAGTAATTAAGTCTGTTTTGGGAGAAGAGATCAGCATGGAGGAGTTGGGAGGTGCGCGAGTACATTCTGAAACTACAGGTAACGCACATTTTTACGCAGAGAGTGAAGCTGAGTGTTTTCAACAGATTAAGAAACTGGTAACTTATATTCCATGGAATAATGCAAGAAAAGCCCAGGCATTTCCTAAAAAGGCACCTAAGATAAGTGATTATAAGATAGACAATATTATACCAACCGACCCCAGGCAACCTTATGATGTTAGAAATGTTATAAGAGCCATAAGTGATAACAGTGAGTTTTTTGAAGTACAAGAGTTGTTTGCTGCTAATATGGTTGTTGGTTTTGGGCGCTTGAATGGGAAAACAATAGGTTTTGTTGCTAATCAACCTATGGTTCTTGCAGGTGTTTTGGATGTTGATTCTTCTGATAAAGCTGCCAGATTTATACGCTTCTGTGATGCATTTAGTATTCCTCTTGTTACTTTGGTTGACCTTCCGGGTTATTTGCCGGGTATTGACCAGGAGCATGCAGGGGTTATCCGTCATGGTGCCAAGATTTTGTATTCTTATTCTGAAGCTACCGTTCCAAAGGTTACTGTAATTTTAAGAAAGGCATATGGAGGTGGTTACATTGCTATGTGCTCCAGGCATTTAAGAGCTGATTTTGTTTTTGCCTGGCCAACAGCAGAAATTGCTGTAATGGGGCCTGAAGGAGCTGCTAATATTATTTTCCGTAGTGAAATTAAAAAGGCGGAGAATCCTGATGAGGTTAGAAAGAAAAAAGTTGCTGAGTATAAAAAGAAATTTGCTAACCCATATGTTGCTGCTGCCCATGGTTATATAGATGCCGTTATTGAACCCGGAGAAACCAGGAGGTTTGTATTGCATGCTCTTGAAATTTCTGCTGAAAAAACTCAATTAGTACCTGATAAAAAACATGGTATTCCGCCATTTTAATTGAAGTTTTTCTAATGGCAATAATTTAAAGTTTTTATTTAATATCACATACGTTTTATACTATGTCAAAACAAGAAATTTCAAAAAAGAAAGCCGATTATTCGGAAATCAATATAAATGACACGTATTATACTACCTTACTTACAAAGAAGTATAATAAGAGAAAGCCATATACTCCAAAGAATCCCAGGCATATAACTTCTTTTATGCCCGGAACGATTCAAAAAGTTTTTACTGAAAAGGGAGCTGTTGTAAAAGAAGGTGATAAGTTGTTGATTTTGGAGGCAATGAAAATGAAGAATATTATCATTGCTCCATTTGACGGAATAATAAAGTCTATCAATGTAAAAGAAGGGCAAATGGTGCCAAAGGATCACCTGTTGATAGAAATGAAATAGATATATAGCAACTTATGAGAAAAATTCTTTTTGCTACAAAAAACCTTAACAAGCTCAAAGAGATTAAGAGTATACTAAGCAGAGGTATTAATCTTATTAGTTTGCTTGATTTAGGTTTTAATGGCGAAATTCCGGAACCTTTTGAAACCCTTGAAGAGAATGCTAATGCAAAATCCAGATTTGGTTTTGAAAACTATGGCATTGATTGTTTTGCAGATGATACCGGCTTGGAAGTTGAAGCCCTGAATGGTAAGCCTGGGGTTTACTCAGCAAGATATGCCGGGGAAGGAAAATCAGATAAGGAGAATGTTAAGAAATTGCTGAATGATCTTGAAGGAGTTTCAAATAGAAAAGCCCGCTTCAGAACTGTTATTTCATTAATTGAAAATGGGAAAGAAACACTTTTTGAAGGAATAGTCAAAGGAGAAATCATTAAAGAGCAAAGAGGAGATAAAGGTTTCGGATACGACCCTGTCTTTGTACCTGAAGGATATAAAAAGACTTTTGCCGAGATGGGTTTGAAAGAAAAGAACCAAATCAGCCACAGGGCAAATGCAGTAAAAAAGTTGTGTAATTATTTAAACAATGATATTGCCGGGTGAAATTTTGAACAAAAAATCTAACTCCAAATACTCAATTGGAACACGGATGACACGGATTAAACGGATTTCAACGGATTAATATTCTTTTTATTTGCAAGAGGTTATCTTTTACAGATTAGTGTTTTTCAATAATTTAGCAATAAAGCCGCTTCAATTTTTGATACTGCAATTAAAAATCAGTGATTATCTGCCTAATCCGTGTTACTTGTGCTGAGCAAAGTCGAAGCATTCGTGTTCCTATTGGGTGATCAGTAATCGGTGATGGGTAAAAAAGATACACCATATAAGACATATAAGGGCTTCTAAGGTTTGGCGTTTGATCTGTCAAATTCCGTCTAATCATTGTTATCCGTGTGCTATTGAAACTAAAAGAAAATTCACTCTGTCTCTTGCACCCTGATAAAGTCAAAACAAATAAATGCAATTAAAAATCAGTGATTATCTGTCTAATCCGTGTCATCAGTGTGCTATTAGAAGATAAATATACTTCCTCTGTCTTCAGCCACGTTGTGTAATTATTTAAACAATGATATTGCCGGGTAAAATTTATTCCTTTAGACATTCTTCAAGAGCCATTGAAAAAAGCTCGGTAATTTTTACACCTACTGCTTCGGCTTGCTGCGGGACAATACTCTCTTCTGTCATTCCGGGAACGGTGTTTAATTCTAAGAAATATAGTTTTTCATTACTATAAATGTAGTCAAAACGGACAATTCCTTTTAGTTCAAATTTTTCATAAAGGAATTTTGAGGTTTCCTGCACCTCTTTTGCAAGTTGTTCTGATATTCTGGCGGGAGTAATCTCGTCTGCAGCTCCTTTTGTGTATTTAGCCTCATAATCGAAAAAGTTACTTGCAGTTTTACTCACAATTTCAGTTACAGGATATGCAATAACTTCATTGTTGTACTTTATCGTTCCACATGTTAATTCTGTTCCGGGAAGAAATTCTTCAATCAATGCTTCATCATCATGCTCCAAAGCAATTTTTACTTTTTCTTCCAGCAATTCCTTGTCCTCAACGAAAAAAGTCCCGAGGCTGGATCCTCCTTTATTTGGTTTTACAAAAACCGGCAAATTAACTTTTCCCATAATTATTTCAGCACTGATTTCATCTTTTCTTGTCAGTCTTATATTATTTGCTACCGGTAATCCCCAGTGATTAACTAACTGGTTTGTAAAATACTTATTAAAGGTTATTGATGAAGGTAATTGTCCTGAGCTGGTATATGGAAGTTTGATCAGGTCAAAATAACCTTGTAATTTTCCGTCTTCTCCGGGAGTGCCATGGATTGTAATAAATGCGCAATCAAAACTTAATTTTTCTCCATTAATAACTATTGAGAAATCATTTTTATCTACAGGAATTTCCTTGCCACTTAAGTCATTGTAGAACCATTTTTGGCCTTTTATTATAATTGTATATGTATTGTATTTTGACTTATCAATATTTTTTTCAATAATCTTTGCACTTTTTAAAGAAACAACGTATTCGCCGGAATCTCCTCCTGCAACTATGGCTATATTTTTTTTCATATTTTTATTTTTTAACAGTCCGCATAAAACTTTCGTTTTTGCATATTGCTAAGTTTGTCTGCTATGAACCTTTTTTACACGATTAGAAATATCATGCATGTGATATTTATTTTTAAGAGTTTAAAATTATATAAAAAAGACTTTGCAAAGATAATCATGCACATAAATGTATTGACAATAAAAAAATGACAAACTCCGTTTATAATTATTATTTTTGACAAAAATATAATCAATCAATATGTAATGAGTGTTATAGCCTTTTTGAAAAGCCGTTTATTTTTAAAGAATTTGATATATGCTATGATTGTTGTAGTGGCATTGTTATGGGGTTCTTTAAAAATTCTTGACATTTATACGATGCATGGCCGTACGATAACAGTTCCTGATTTTGAAGGTTTACATGTCGAAGATGTAGAGCATGTTACATCCCGCCTGAACTTAAGATATGTCCTAAACGACAGTATCTTTGATCCAAATCGTGAGCGTGGAACGGTAGCTAATCAGGATCCTGCACCCGGCTTACAAGTGAAGAAGAATAGAACTGTTTATTTAACTACAGTAGCAAAGCTTCCCGAAATGATTGCTATGCCGGAGCTAACGGATTTGTCTTTAAGACAGGCTGTTTCTATTTTAAAATCATTAAATCTTAATATTGGAAAACTGGAATATGAACAAGATATAGCGCAAAACGCTGTAATCAGGGCAAAATACAACCAAGGTACGATTGAGCCGGGAACACAGGTAGAAAGAGGAACCTACATTGACCTGGTGCTTGGACGTGGTTCTCATTTATCCAGGATACCGGTTCCTTTGGTTGTTGGGGAACCCAGGACAGAGGCCAGGTATACGCTTCAATCAGCATCCTTAAATATAGGCAAAGAAGTTTTTTTGGATAATGACAGGCTTAATGCTCGTGTTTACAGACAAGAACCTGATGTTTTATCCAGAAATCGTTCTTTATTGATGGGTAGCACTGTTGATATTTATTATAGAAGTGATGAGGAATTTGATTTTGACACATATCTTGAAGAAGTTTTGACAGTTAAAACACCATACTTAAAAGGCAGATCACCGGAAGAGGCAAAGCAGATAATAGAAGGTTCATTTCTTGTTGTTGGGGCTGAGTATTTTCCTTATGAGGTGCCAAAAGAAGACACACGTGTTTTTAGGCAGGATCCTGATCCTAAGGACAAAGAATCTGTATACAGGGATACAAGAATTAATTTGTGGTATCGTTCAATTGATGATATAGATGAAGAAGATGAAATTGACGAAACAGAATATTACAAAAGTAGTGAAGAAGAAAATGACCTTGACGAAGATAGTATAGATGACGAAGATATTATTCCGGAGGAATAACAATTTTTAATGAAACTTATTAAAATGAAAAGTAATAATACTTTTATGATTAAGTTATAATAAGGTAAGGCTGAATTTTTTAATGTAATGATAAAACTATTTACTTTCATTGTTTTGTTTTTTCTTTCTGTATATTTAAATATAGCGCAGGAAGTTTTAACGCCGTTAAAAACCAATCCCGTAAAGGCAGGACATTTAAATGAGAGCGATCAAAAAAGCTCAACCGATAATCAGCAGGATACTATAATTTTACCCTTTTTTGATGACTTTACAAATAAAGGCCCTTATGCTGATATGAAATTGTGGGCTGATTCATTTGTGTTTGTAAATTCCTCATTTGGTCATCATCCAAAGACATATGGTGTTGCTACTTTTGATGCCCTTGATCAATCCGGGAAGGTTTATGAGGAGGCAGAAAGTAATTATTATCAGTTTGAAGCTGATTTTCTTACATCTTTGCCGATAAGGCTCGACTCAGTTTTTATTGATGACACATCTTATTTGCTTTCACCGGAAGATTCTGTGATATTGTCGTTTTATTATCAACCACAAGGTAAAGGTATTGCACCGATAGAAAGAGATTCTTTGGTGTTGCAGTTTTTAAGGGCACCGGAAGATAAAGACAGGGAAGAAATCTGGGAAACAGTCTGGAGTACTACCGGTGAATCTCTTGATTCATTCAGTGATAATGATTTTCCTTTTTTTAAAAGGGTTATGATAAGCATTGAAGACGGGGAGTATTTCAGAAATGACTTCAGGTTCCGTTTTAAAAACTATGCCAGCTTTCCTGCAGATAAAACCCCGGTAAATTATGCAGGCAATAGATCTATCTGGAATATTGATTATGTTTATTTGAATTCAAACAGGTCAGTAGCAGATACATTTTATTATGATATTGCTTTTGTTGAGCCGGCGCAGTCAATTCTGAATAAATATACTTCAATGCCCTGGAGCCATTACATCGCTGATCCGCAATCGCAACTGAAAGAAAATTTTGATGTGGTTTTTTCAAATCTTGATGATATTACGTATAATTATTCCTACAGGTATTATATTACAGATGAAAATAATGAATTGTTAAGAAATTACAGTGGTGGCACATGGAATATTGCTCCGTTTTATGAAAGCGGATACCAGGATTATCCACCTCATACAAATCCGCAATTAATAGCAAATCCCTTGCCCACGGCACAAGCAGAGCAAAGAACATTTTATATCTACCATGTAATTCGTGAGGGCGCACAAGGTGATAGTTTCCAAAGGAATGATACTATCAGCTACACCCAGGTTTTTACAGATTATTATTCATATGATGATGGAGTTCCTGAGGCAGGATATGGTTTATCAGGATGGATGCCCCAGGGAGCATATAGATTCGTGCTGCCAGAGCCTGACAGGCTTGAATCCGTTAGTTTTTATTTTAATCATACCAAATCTGATGATAATGTGCATCCTTTTCATCTTAAGATATGGAAAAGCCTTGACCCTGAGGTTGTTCTGTATGAGTCAGAAGTGTTTTCTCCCGAATTTGAAGATGAATTATTGCAATTTGTTAATTATCCGTTAAGTGAAAGTATTCAGGTATCTGATACCATTTATATTGGCTGGTCACAATTAACCTCAGATTTTATAAATATAGGCTTTGATGTAAATAATGATTCAGGCTCGGAGCTTTTTTATAACGTTGATGGCAATTGGCAACAATCAATGTTTTCCGGCGCACTGATGATTAGGCCAAAATTTCAATACTCTTTATCTGCCGGTTCTGTTGAGAATGTCAGGAATGAACTTACTGTTTACCCAAATCCTGTTCATGGCAGTTATATAAATATATCAACCGGCATAGATTTAACAGATAATGCTGTTGTGCAAATTTATGATTTGCAGGGTAGGTTGTTAAAGCAAATTTTTTATTCTGATTCTATAAATATAAATGAATTAAGCCGCGGGACATATATTATCAGAGTTCTGGATCCGGGCAAAAAAATTGCACCTGTTCGTTTTATAGTGTTTTAAACAAAAAATAAGTAGAGGATGAATCAAGAGAATGAGATATTATATCCTGATAATGAGGAGAATGAAGAACAGGAGTTTTACGAGCATTTAAATATTGTTGTTGATAAAGGACAGGGGCTGCTAAGAATAGATAAATATTTGTTTCACCGTCTGGAATCCAAGAGCCGTAATAAAATTCAACAGGCATCCAGGGCCGGCAATGTATTGGTAAATGGCAAAGCTGTTAAACCAAATTACAAGGTAAAGCCCGGTGATGAAATTAGTATTGTAATGCCTCATCCGCCGAGGGATACAGAGATACATCCTGAAAATTTGCCTTTAAATATAATCTTTGAAGATGAACATATTCTTGTCTTAAATAAAGAGGCCGGAATGGTTGTTCATCCCGGATTTAATAATTATACCGGCACTTTGGTGAATGCCCTGGTATATCATTTTAAAGACCTTCCAATGCAAGAAGGAGAGAAAGTTAAACCCGGTTTGGTGCACAGGATTGATAAAAACACATCCGGGCTTTTATTAGTAGCTAAAACTGAATTTGCGCAGACTAAGCTGGCTAAGACTTTTTTTGATAAAAAGATTGATCGTATATATCACGCATTAGTTTGGGGAGAGCCTAAGGAGGAAGAAGGAACAATTACCGGGCATATTGGAAGAAGCCTTAAGAACAGGAAAGTAATGGATGTTTTTCCTGATGGTGATCACGGAAAACATGCTGTTACACATTACAAGGTACTGGAAAGATTTGGCTATGTTACTCTTGTCGAATGTAAATTGGAAACGGGCAGGACACATCAAATCAGGGCACATTTTAAATATATCGGGCATCCAATTTTTAATGATGAAACTTATGGAGGTAACAGAATTTTAAAAGGCACTACTTTTACTAAATACAAACAGTTTGTAAGTAATTGTTTCCAGATAATGCCCCGCCATGCTCTTCATGCAAAAACATTAGGCTTTGAACATCCAGTAAGTGGTGAAAATATTTTCTTTAATTCGGAACTTGCCGATGATATGTTGCAGGTAATTGAAAAATGGAGAAATTATTCAATTCACAAATCTATGGAAGAATAAAAAGCAGGGTAAAATAAATTCACCCTGCTCTATGTGGATTCAAAAACTAAAACTTCAGATTTAAACCTATTGCATAATTTCTGCCGGCTTGTGGAAATAAGCCGTCTGCAATGGTTTGCACCCCGGTTCCTTCAAAATATCCATTATAAACCCAGGCATTTGAAATGTAATCAACATCAAAAATGTTGTTTATTGATGCTACAAATTCTATGTTATTAATAAACCCGGGTTTGATTGAATAATTAAATCGCAGGTCATTAATGAAATATGCATCAAGCATTCTGTCAGGATTTTGGGTGTTGTCCAAATATTGCTCCCCTACATATTTTGATGATAATGTAATGTCAAAGTTTTTCAAAGGGCTTGCTTTAATTATGCTTGCCCCAATTATTGAAGGAGAAAAAGCGATGTCAGTATTTTTATAAGTAATTTCTTCTGTCCCAATCCAGTTAAAATCTTCATCGTACTTATCGTAATGTTCTGTGTATTCTTCTATCTTATTCTGGCTTAATGTGATATTAGCACTCCACTGAAGGTATTTATTAAACAAATAGCCGGCTTCGAGCTCAATTCCCCTTCTGAAGCTTTCCGGGATGTTTGTTCTGGTATAACCGCCAACATCATTAATTTCACCTGTGGGAATCATTTGATCAATGTAATCCATTATATAGACATTTGCGCCAGCAAAATATTTTGATTCTTTTAATTTGTAACCCAGTTCTATATTTCTGAGTTTTTCCGGGCGTGGGCGGCTTTCAGGAGAGGATTCCGTAAAATCCCGCCTAACAGGTTCCCTGTTGCTTATACCGAAATACCCATATAATGATTGTGAAGATGATATTTCGTAATTTATACCTGCTTTAGGATTATAAAAATTATAGGTAACATTTTGCTGCAAGGGTACTACTTCTTCTAAAACCCAAGCCATACCAAGGAAATCATAATTTATTTTTCTAAACTGAAAATCACCGAAAAGAAATACACCATTGAGAACTTCGTAATTAGCTTTACCAAAAATGTTAAAATCAGATTTTTCCGCATAATTATTATAGTATTTGTGTCTAATATCTGTGTTAAGATATTCTCCCCAAATTATTTCTCCAAAATGATCTCCCTCATAGATATTATATCCTCCCCCGATATCTATATTGATATTTTTTAATCGATCAATATTAACTGACCATGTCATTCCATAAAAATCATTATCCAGCCATCTTCTTCTTATCAGGTCAGTTTTTTCTATGATAGTATCTCCAATTTCAACAGCTTCCAAGTCATATTTGCTGAGTTTTTCATTATTCCTGTATTGCTCGTAATATCCTCTGCCATAAGTGTAGTGTAAAGAAAGATTAGCATTAATACCATCAGAAAGGTTGCTAATAAAATGCAATTGATAATGATCTTGTTGGTAATTGTCTGTTTCATTATCGTAATATTGAATGTTGCCATCTTCATCATAATACAATCCGCTGGGATTATATGTCCTGTTTGTTTCCAGGGAGTCGGAGGGGACACCATTCCAGGCAAGATACGTTTTTTCTTTTCCGCTGAAAGCTATTGCTTTAACAACAGTTTTTTCTCCGTAATAGCCACCTGAAAGATAATAGGATTGAAGGTTTGAAGTAGCCCTGTCAACATATCCGTCGGAACTTATTTGCGATAATCTTCCATCGAGACTCCATCTGTCATTTATTAATCCGCTGCCAAAATTTAAAGTATTTCTCATAGTATTAAAAGAGCCATAAGATGAGTGTGTTTCTGCATAGGCTTCTCTTCTTAATTGTGAAGTTTGCAGGTTTAGAGTTGCTCCGAATGCTGCTGCACCATGTGTGCTGGTTCCAACTCCACGTTGAATTTGAATATTTTCAGCAGATGATGTAATATCAGGCATATTTACCCAGTATACTCCATGTGATTCAGAATCATTAACCGGAATTCCATTTATAGTAACATTAATCCTTGCCTGATCACTACCTCTTATTTTTATTGATGTATAGCCCACGCCTGCTCCTGCGTCTGAGCTCACTACAACAGATGGAGTAAGGCTTATAAGATAAGGCAGGTCTTTGTTTAGGTATGACTGTAATATTTCATCTTTATCCACATTAGTGTAAGTTAAAGGTTCACGTGATGATGCTTTTGTGGCTGTAATAATAATTTCTTCAGATAAAGTAGCTGAAGGAGTGAGCTCTACTTCAAGATGCTTATCCGAATTAACTTCAACTTCTTTAACAACATCTTTGTAACCCAGGTAACTGACCTTGATTTCATAGTTGCCCTTTTTTAGGTTTGTTAATTTAAACTCACCTTTTTGGTTGGTAAAAGTTCCTTTGTAGGAGTTCAGAATAACAACATTGGCTCCCGGCAATGTTTTGTTGTTTCCAGCATCATAAACTTTGCCCTCTATTGAAAATTGGGCAAAAAGGCTTTGTGTGAACAGCACAAAAGCCGCCAGCAATAAAAATTTAGATTTCATTTTAATTTGTATTTTTATTTGTTAAACATTAAGCAATTTTGGGGTTAAAACTGCTCTTGTTTAAATTTCCCTCCCTTCGCCGGCATTATCCGGATCAGGTATTGTGGGTTTGATCTCAGCCCGTTTGGTAGGGCACCCCTATTGAGAATAGTTAATGCAAAAGTATATGTTTTATTGCAGAAAACAAAACAATTCAAATTTCCTTATAGCCCTTTTTTGTTATTTAGGGTTTTTATGCTTGCTAAAAATAGGTGAAACTTGTAAAAGCAGTTTTAAAGAAATGTTTAATTTGCACCTCTAAAAAAAATGGTAGATGGCTTGTTTAAATGTTTTATTTAAGAAAAATTGTGTAGCATCAGTAATTGTTGTTGCCTCAATCTTTTTACTAATGCTGGGTTCCGTTTCGTACGGGCAGGGTAAACTTAGCAGGGATGGTATTCTTGAAGTAAATGGATGGCTGCTTAATGATAATGAAGACCCTATCAAGAAAGCAAATGTAAAAATATTGCAGGATAATATTGTTGTTGAAGAGGTAAAAACAAATAGAAGAGGTAAGTTTATTGTTGAACTGCCTATTGATAATGAGTATGTTGCAGAATTTTCTTCCGAAGGATATGCAAGCAAAAAAATGAGTTTTAACACAAAGTTGCCTAATGAGTTTGATGGCTTTAATGTGTTTTATTTTGAATTTATAGTTGAATTATTTCCAAGATCACCGGGAGTTGATTATTCTCTTTTGGAAGTTCCTGTTGTAGAGGTTGCATATTTAGATGATAAAGAACAGTTCTTCTTTGAAGAAACTAAGGCAAGGCCTATGCTGGCAAAGGTTGAAGAACTAAAAATCCATAGCTATGAAATGCTTGAGCTGAGAAAGGATTATGACTTACTAATAGAAACAGCCGATAATTTATTAAAACAGAAAGAATACGAAGACGCTATTGCTAAGTATAATAATGCTTTGGATTATTTCCCGGATGAAGAGTATCCCCGGCAGAAAGTAAATGAAATCCTTGCCGTATATGAGCCTGAAGATGATGACAGCATGCGCCATATAGAAACCTTGGCCATGGACGATGACACAGAGCAGAAGAGTGATGATGAGATAGTTGCTAATGATGAAGTACTTGCCAATAATAATGTGGCTGACAATGATAATGTACTTGCCAACAATGATGTTATTATTGCCGAAGATGTAGTAGAACAGTCATTAATAAAGGATGCAGAGACTGTTGAGTATGACAGCACAGAGTACGTTGCAGATCTTAATGCCAATGAATCTGAACAAATAGCAGCTCATACAGAAGATAATGAGGCTGTTATAACGGCACAGACATTTAGCAAGGAAGAAAAAGAGAGCGAGGAAGCAAGCAATTTAGTTATAGAAGAAGAGTCTTATGATATAGAGATTAGCGGTAGCTTATCTGCCTACTTTGATTTTGCAAGTTATTATCTTACAGATGCAACAAAAAAGATTTTGAATAATGCAGTAGCACATTTGAATAAAAATCCTGAATCAAAGCTTGTAATAAACGGGCATTCCGACAAACGTGGGGATCCGCTTTTTAATTTTTATTTATCTCAGCTAAGAGCTCAGACTGCTTATGAGTATTGCGTTGAAAATGGGATTGAACCCGGCAGGATTATAACACTTGCTTATGGACAAAACCGCCCGATTATAAAAGACGCAAAAAAGGAAAAAGAACATAAGCAAAACAGAAGAGTAGAGCTGGAGTTTGTCGATAATGCGAAATACAATAATCTGCTTGCAAATATTCAAAATGAAACCTTAATATATTTGAATGACTTGGAGTCTGAAAGGGATTTTGCCGGCGGAGTTGAGTATATGGTGCAATTTATTTTGTCAGTAAAACCAGTTGGAACTTCTTTTTTCCATAGGATATTAAATGAATACCCTGAGGCAAATATTGTTTATTACTTTGATAAAGAAAGAATGCACAGATATTCGATAGGAAGTTATAACTCAATTGAAGATGTTACCGCAGCAGCAATTAAATTGCAAAGTATTGGGTATGACGTATATGTTGTAGCATTTTCTGATGGTGAACGTATTCCGGTTAAAGAAGCAAGGTTGATGTTGGGCGAGGTTCGTTGAAAATCATTTTGGCTGCTGGAATTTTCCTATATGTCACATCCCTATTGTCAATATCCTTTTTATTCTTATTTTTGGCAATTGTTTTCTTAAATCTTAAATGAAGAATAAAAAATGAATCTTATAATTATTAACGGCCCCAACTTAAACCTTTTGGGTTCTCGCCAGGTAAGTGTATATGGTAATGAGTTTTTTGAAGATTATTTTAAAAAATTGCATTCTAAATATCCTGAAATAAAATTAGAATATTTCCAAAGTAATGTTGAAGGTGAGTTAATAAACAAGCTTCAGGAAGTAGGTTTTACTCATGATGGAATTATTTTAAATCCGGGTGGATATACTCATAGTTCTGTGGCTATTGCTGATACAATTACAGCAATTAACAGCCCTGTTGTTGAAGTTCATATCAGCAATTTGTTTGCCAGGGAAGAGTATCGGCAATTGTCATTAACTGCTTTATCTTGTGTTGGTGTTATAATCGGGTTTGGATTAAAAGGTTATGAGTTGGCAATTGAGAGTTTTATAAATGACAATTAATCCTTTTTTTTAAACTTCAGATTCTTAAATTCCTTTTTCCCAAGAACCATCTTGTCAAATACAATGCTGCCTTTATAAATGCAATTTACTTTTCGCTTTTCTATAAGCTTTGCTTTTTTTCTCATTTTTAAAAAATTCAGCTTAAAAACTGCCCATGCTTTATAAACTGCGAACCAATCTTTATAATTCCCTTTTAGAAAAAAAGAAATAGCAGCCAGCCTGTCAAGGCATGCCCGTAATAGTAAAACGAATAAAAGTTGTCTGTGTTTAAGGTTTTTTGACAGTAGAAAAAGATTATTCCTAAAGTTAAAATATGTTTTCCTTGGGTTGTTTTTGGGCAAAGTACCTCCACCAACATGATAAACTGCAGATTTTCCGCAATACATTATTTTTTTTCTGCTTCTTTTAAGCCTCCAGCAAAGGTCTATTTCTTCCATATGAGCAAAAAAATCCTCATCAAAGCCTTTAACCTCAAAGAAGTTCTCAGCTTTTATAAACATACAAGCTCCGGTAGCCCAGAAAATTTCTGTAATATCGTCATATTGTCCGTTGTCTTTTTCCAGCGTATTCATAATTCGGCCCCGGCAAAAAGGATAACCCAAAAAGTCAATAAAACCTCCCGCTGCTCCTGCATATTCGAAATGATCCCTTTTGTAGTAATCTAATAATTTGGGTTGGCAGGCTGCTATTGATTTGTCAGATTCCATTAGCTCAATAATCGGGCTTATCCAGTTTTCAGTTACAAGTATGTCCGAGTTAAGCAATATATAATAATCAGCAGTAATTTCTTTCAGTGCATTATTATAACCACCGGCATATCCGGTATTAGATTCCATTTTAATAATTTTGATATCCGGAAAGTTTTTTTCAAGAAAAGCAACAGAGTCATCAGTTGAAGCATTATCTGCTATATACACATCAGCTTCTTTGCTGCTGTGTTTTATGACATCAGGTAAAAACTTTTCTAAAAAAACTTTTCCGTTCCAGTTTAATATAACAACTGCTACTTGCGGTTTTGACATAGTGAGGACTTAATATTTTCAAAAATAATTCATTCAAATCACAATACCTAAAAAATTTTTGTTGTGCGAAATAATTTTTTTTATACTTTTGCCCCCGGAGAGATGGCAGAGTGGTCGATTGCGGCGGTCTTGAAAACCGTTGAGGGTAACACCTCCGGGGGTTCGAATCCCTCTCTCTCCGCAAAAAAATGGCGCATAACCAACAATTATGCGCCATTTGTGTTTATAAATATATTTGTAAACAATAAAATGAGTATTATAAGGCCTTCCGGACTAAATTCCACAGAAAAGCGTACTTTTTCTCTTCATTTATCTTATTCTTTTATTGAAGGAATAATACTTGGAATAATTGCTCTCAATGAGTTTGTTTTTGTAAAAAGTTTATTTGGCTCCAGCTACCAGTTGAGTGTTTTGTTTCAATTTAGTATGGTGGTTTTTATTTTGCTTGCTTTTTTTAATGAATTGCTAAAGCGAATTAAAAACATGCCTGCTTTGCTAAAAAAGACAGCAATTATAACTAGGCTGCCTTTATTGCTATTGTTTTTCTTTCCTCATAATGCCAGTCAATTAACCGGAGATAGTATATATCATTATTTGTTTCTGGCCATTTTTATGGTTTATTATCTCGCTAATCCTATTATTTTTCCTGCTATTAATTTGTTCCTTAAAACAAATTATCGCCATCAGAATTTTGGGAAGCTATATAGTTACGCCATTACTGTTAATAAAGTGGTAATGATGATAACAACTTTTGCATACGGCTATTTATTGGATGCAAATAATTATGTTTTTGTATATGTGTTTCCTGCTGCCGGGGTTTTAGGTATAATAAACGTTTTTTTGTTATCGAAGATTCCGTTTAATAATGCGAATGTTATTACAAATGAAGAAACTAAATATTCTTTCTGGGAATCAGTAAAACGATCAGTAAAGAGTATGGCAAATATTCTTGTCAAAAATGTTCCTTACCGGCATTTTCAAATGGGTTTTATGCTATACGGCTTTGGTTTTATGGGCTCGGCAATTGTTGTCGTTTTGTTTTTTGAGTATGAGCTGGGATTGAATTATGCCAGTATTGCTTTTTATAAAAATGGGTATAATATTATTGCAATATTCTTGCTTCCATTGTTTGGAAAATTAATTGGAAATATCGATCCCAGGAGATTTGCTGCTTTGTCATTTTTGTCAATGATGCTTTATATATTAGCCTTAATTTTAACAGGACTCTTTCCGATACATGTTGAATTTTTGGGGATTACTCTTTATCACATGATGATTATTTATATTATATTTCACAGCATTTTTGCGGCAACTATGGGGCTGATGTGGAGTATAGGCTCTGCATATTTTTGTCCACCCTCCGAAGCAGGCATTTATCAAAGTATACATCTTGCTTTAACTGGAACAAGAGCGATATTTGCGCCTCTGCTTGGCGTAATATTTTACGAATTGTGGGGTTTTTATGTCACTTTTATAATTTCTATGGCCTGCCTTTCTCTGGGCATTGCATTAATGCTATGGTCAGAAAAAAATGCAAAAATGTAAAAATCTGTTTTTTGGCAAATTGTTTTATTCCTGCTTTTTTATCTTTTCTCAAACATCATTAAAAACCTCGAATAAAATATAATAAACAGGGTTACAAAAACACTTAATATTGCAGATGGAAGAGCCACGTCGGGCTTGTCGGGAAAGAAAGCAAGTGCCGCCACTGCTGAAAAAGCCGAGCTCTTTATTGCCAAAATGAAAGTGCTGCTAATTATAAAGTCAAGCCTTTTCCCGGCTTTTTTCATAGAGAAATGGTAAATGGCACTTAATAAATACATCGAAACAAAAAATACTGCCGAGATAATCAAAACCGACATTGGGTCGGAAAAAATAATTTCACTGCTGGTTCCTACAATAATTAAAATTACCAGGAAAAAACCCCATTTTATAACTGTATTCTTTGATTTTTCTATTACCGGAATTATTTTCTTGTGGCGTAAGAAACGGCTTATTATCAAAGGCAAAACAATTAGAGTAAATAATATTTTTAGTATTGAAATCGGATTGATTAAACTATCTCCCAGCAATAGTAACAGCATCAGCGGGGTTATTATCATAGCTGCAAAATATAATCCGAAAACTCCTGTTACAGAAAAGCTGCTGTCGCCTTTTAACATTGCAGAAAAAGGAATAATAGAAGGGCCCGGAGGTGCAGCAGCAATTAATATTAACCCAATGTAAAAATCATTATATTCAGTGCCTTTAAATAATAACCAGGCCAGGGTCACAACTACACTGCCGAATATTATGTAGTTCAATAGAATCGAAATTAGCATTGGCTTAACAGCGTTCTTTATGGGGATCCAACTTCTGAAAGAAAAGCCGGTTAATGCAAATACCATAATTATTGCTAATATCCAAACGGAAAAATCAGCAATAATTTTTGTCCTTTCTCCAAGTGCTAATCCTGCAATAATTGCAGCAAACAGCACAAAGTCCCTGTGGTTTATTATTCTTAGAAATTTATGCATAAATGGAATAAAAAAAGTTAAACAAGACTTATATGCGCTAATAAAAAATTGTTTTCCTTATATTTGTTTGTTTGCAAAATATGAATAAAATACAAATATTATATCCGAAATATTACTGCTAAAAAAAATTGATAATATGAATGTTTATTACGATCCGGCTGCAAAGTTAGGTGTTTTCCCGTTAAGAGAAGAGGAATCGTATCATTGTGTTAAGGTATTGCGACAAAAAGTAGGAGATCAAATTCTTTTAAGTGATGGCAATGGCCATATATATAAAGCTGAAGTAGCCGGTGTTAATAAAAAGAATCAATGTGCTGTTGAAGCTTATGAAATTTTAAGAAAGGAAGAAATGCGGCATGGTAAACTTCATATTGCAATAGCCCCGACAAAGAGTATTGACCGATTTGAATGGTTTCTGGAAAAAGCTACTGAATGTGGTATTGAGGAAATTACACCCTTGTTGTGTATGAACAGCGAGCGTGCAAGGATAAAACCGGAAAGGCTTGAAAAAATTATGGTTGCGGCAATGAAACAGTCCATGAGGGCATGGTTGCCAAAGCTGAATCCTATTATAAAGTTTGACAAATTTGTTGAATCTATCAATGCTGAGAATAAATTTATTGCACATTGTGTAGAAGGTGAAAAATTATTTTTAAACCGGGAAGTAGCACCACAAAAAGATGTACTTATTCTAATTGGGCCGGAAGGAGATTTTAATGATAAGGAAATTTCTATTGCTTTAGGAAATAACTTCAAACCTTTATCTCTTGGGGAGTATAGATTGCGAACCGAGACCGCAGCCTTATTGGCTTGTGTTGAATTTAACTTGCTGAACAGAAATACAAACAATAACATATAATGAAAAAAATAATAATTTTTCTGTTTTTAATATCGTCTGTTGCCGTTAAAGCTCAAAATTACCAGCTAGCATTATTGAAATATAGTGGAGGAGGTGATTGGTATTCTAATCCCACAGCTCTGCCGAATTTGGTTGATTTTGTTAATCATAACCTTGGCACGGGCATTAGTCACAATATTGCAACAGTAGAAGCCGGCAGCCAGAATATTTTTAATTATCCTTATATCTACATGACAGGTCATGGGAATGTGGTTTTTTCACCGCAGGAAGTACGAAACATTAGGAATTATCTTATTGGAGGAGGCTTTTTGCATGTGGATGACAATTATGGACTGGATCCCTTTTTTAGAAGAGAGATAGTGAAAATTTTTCCCGATCATGAATTAGTAGAATTGCCTCATTCACATCCTATTTATAATCAAACGTATAGCTTTCCGCAAGGCTTGCCCAAAATTCACGAACATGATGGTAAACCGCCGCAAGGTTTTGGAATTATTTATGAAGGCAGGCTTGTTTTGTTTTACTCTTATGAAAGTGATCTCGGTAATGGTTGGGAAGATCGTGTAGTGCACGACAATCCCGAGGAAGTCCGGCAAAAAGCCCTGAAAATGGGAGCAAATATTCTTGAATTTGTTTTTAATAGAAACTAAAATATATGCTATGAAATCATTTTTATTTTTTATCAGTTTAGCTTTGTTTTTTAATCTGTCGTCAGCGACAGAAAAGTTAATGATTAGCAATTGGCTTTCAGCAGGGCCATTGAAAGTAGATATGCCGATTTTTCATGATATTCCTAATGTGGAAGGCGAAGAGTTTTCTAATTCTAATCTTTTAACTTATGATCATTTGGAAATTAATGATTTATATCCTGAAAAAGAGAAAGCTTTTTATTGGGTTGATGGGAAAAAATCACAATGGAATGAGGTTTTTAGTGATGCACAAGGTTATGTGTCTGTTGAATATGAAAAAGACAAAGATCCGCAGATTGTTTACCTGGCAGCATATATTAAAGCTGACAGATATGTATCTGCAAATCTTGAGATTAAAAGCCCGAATATGCTTGAGGCATATCTTAATGGTGAACGCATTGGAACCAAAAAAACAACAGAGGATGAAGAAGGGAAAGTGGGGAAGGTGTCTAAAAAGCTTGAGCTAAAAAGAGGTACACATCTTTTAGTTATAAAATCAATACATCAGTATAATGAAGATGGAGATAATGATACACTGCCGGAGTGGAAATGCAAAGCTGCTCTTGAAATAGGGGAGCCTTTTCACATAAGTGATATAACGACAGCTCTTGTGCCGGAATATATAAAAGATATAAACCATGTGTTGGATGGTGTGAAAATTTCAGGAGTTAGCTTGTCGCCGGATGCAAAATATTATGCTGTAACTTACAGGCGCTCTTTGCCTCCAACAGACCGCTCTGAATCATGGACTGAAATTAAAACGTTGTCAGGCCGGGAACTTGTGCATTCTTTTAGAAATGCCGACATTAGCCAGCTAAAATGGTTGCCGGCTTCAAACCGTTTGTCTTTTATCAGTAAAAGGAATGGAAAAACAAGTTTTTTTATTCATGATTTGGAGAAAAATGTACAGGAAGTATTATTTGAAGATATAGAGAACTTTTCTGCCTATCAATGGTCACCTGATGAATCATATTTTGTTTTTTATATCAGGGAAGAAGCTAAAGAGGAAAATACCGATGCAAAGAAATTGCTGGGCCCAAGAGATCGAATTCCGGGATTCAGAAACAGAAGCTTTTTGTATAAATATGATATTGAAACGAATGTAAAATCACGGCTCACTTACGGAAATCTCACAACTTATTTGCTTGATATAAGCCCTGATGGTAAAAAGCTTTTAGTTGGCCATACGAGGTATGAGTATGATGAAGAACCATATCTTAAACAGGATGTTTATATGGTTGATGCTGAGAGCCTGAAAACAGATACTTTGTTTTATGATAATAACTGGAGTGTATCATTGAGTTTTTCTCCCGATGGCAGCCACCTGTTGGCTGTTGGCGGTTCCAGTGCATTTGATAGTGCAGGAGAAAATATTCCTGAAGGACTTATTCCAAACAATTATGATATGCAGATGTATCTCATTAAGCTCAATGATAAATCTGTTAAACCAATCACCAAAGATTTTGATCCTTCTGTTAATAATGCATACTGGAGCCGGGCTGATAATAACATCTATTTTACTGTGACCGAAGAGGATTACAGCAAGCTTTATTATTATGATATTAAAAAAGATCGTTTTAATAGAATTGAAACCGGCGTGGACATTGTAA
>JAWOBS010000327.1:0-6745 GCA_046484145.1 Bacteroidales bacterium | reverse complement strand
CTTAACATTGGTGAAATTTTTCTCAGAAACTCCAACAAGCACTTTAACCGGATGCAACTGATCTACTGATATTATTGCCGGCTTTCCAGCAGGCCCCGGCGACATAGAGAATATTTCTCCATCGCTGTAGTATCTACCTGTAACAACACCATCCAGGGTTGATTTTATTTCTGTGTTAACAGCAAGGTTGTTATAATTACTTTCTGCGATCTCATATTGAGCTTTTAGTTGATCATAATTTTGTTGCGTAACTGCTCCTTCTTCAAGTAAAACTTTCATCCTTTCCATGTCATTTTTCAGATTGTCCATTTGAACTTTTGCCTGGTAAAGATGCGTTCTGTCCATTTGAACTACTTTTTGGCCTTTTTTCACTCTGTCACCCACATCAACATAAATTTTTTCAATGCGTGCGGGGCTGGCCGCTCCAATAAATGCATCTTCCCAGGCTTGCACAACACCTGTGTATTCAAGTTCCTTAACGAATGTTGACTGTTCAACAGTTTTTACTTCAACTAATGCTTTTGCTTCTTCAGTAGTTTCATCTTGCTTTGAATCACAAGAATAAAAAAACAAGATTGCAGTTGCAAAAAACAAGACGGATAGCTTTTGTATTTTCATATCAATATTATTATTGTTTTCAATTATTTTGTTTTCTAATTTATTCGTTTTTTCCTAAAAATTTCTCATGCTCAGTTTTAGCGATTAATATTTCATGAATAGCCTGCAAGAGGTTGAACCGGGCTTGAGCGAGGGCAATTTCGCTGTCATTTACTTCAAGGAGAGTTCCTTGCCCGGAATCATATCTTTTCAGTGCAATACTATACGCTTTTTGTGCCATGTTAATATTACTCTCAGCATTAGCAGTTTTCTCAACTGCCAGGCCTATAGTTCTGAGATTATCATCCAGTTGAACACTTAAGTTATCCTTCATATAATCATTCTGTAATGATAATTGTTTAGCAGCAATGGTAAGTTGCTTTGCCCTGTTCCTGGTTGTCAGGCCACTGAATATCGGGATATTCAGCTGCAGGCCTACCATTGAGGTCTGTACCCACTCATAATCAGAAAAGTTATAATCATTTGCCTGTGATTGAAACTGGTAATTGCCTATTGCTGTGAGGCTGGGCAGGCTTGTAGCATTCACAGCTTTTGCCTGTTGTTCGATTAGATTTTTTCTAATCTCAAGTTGAACTAAATCAGTATTATTTGCAAAATCCCTATTGGCCTGTTCAATGTTAAACTCCAATAAAATTTCTTCTGCCATATCAACTAAACTTCCTTCAAGTTCAACTTTTGCTGTATTTTCTAAACCGGTAAGCACTTTAAGAAAATTAAGGCTAAGTTTATAAGAATTCTCAGATTGCAAAAGAGAAGGTTTTAAGTTTTCAGTTTGTACTTCAGACCGTAAAAGGTCAAATTCGGAAACCATTCCCTGTTTAAACATTGAACGGATATTTTCAAGATTATCCATGGCATTTTCAAATCTTTGCTGCATAATCTCGAAAGATTCCTTGGCCAGCAATGCGTTATAAAAAGCCATTTTTACATTATACTGCAAATCTATTTTTGCGGCCCTCAACTCCTCTTCTGATAAGTGCTTTTGTATTTTATTTGCTTTAAGATTAGAATACAGAGCCTGGTTATAAATTGGCAAGCTTCCTGAGAAAGCAGCATTGTAACTATGCTCGGAACCTATTTCCAGCACCTGCCCAAAAAACGGTGCTTCATCGGGCATAAAAATTACAGGACGTTTTATGTTTCTGTTATATGCACCGCTGGCACTTATATTGGGAAATAAACTCCCAAATGTTTCATAATATTGAGCATCAGAGCTTTCTATGCCAAGCTGTGATATTTTTATCAAAGGATTTTGCTCCATGGCCATATCAACAGCCAGATTAATATCCAATTCTAAAACATCATCTGATTGCTGCAAAGTCTCCTGAGATACTGATAACTTAGTAAAAAAACCAACCAAGCAACATATTAAAAGTACTTTTCTCATATTTTAAATAATTTATGCTAATTTGTTAATTATTTTCATTTTCAAATAACTGCTTTATGTTTTTCATCCCTTTCTCAGTAGCCATTCCCCTTATCAATCCCATCACAATATGTTTAAACACTTCTGTCTTAGGATGCCTGTCCAGGGGAAATTCATCAAGCCTATGGAATTGAATATGTATTAAATCAGCCATTATATCGGGGTCAATATCCTGTCGAAAATATCCCTGCTTTTTCCCTCTTGTTATCACTTCTTTTGTATATGCCGTGTTCTTTTCCTTTAAGGGTAAAAAAACATCCTGCAAAATCTTTGGATGATATTTTTTAAGGTCTTTTGAAAAATTTGGATGTATTTGGCTTATGTTTTTTATTGCTTTACTAATATGGATATGTATAATTTCTAAAGGATTATCAATAATATCCAGAAGTTGTTTCATCTCTTCTGAATAAATTTTGTGTTTATATAAAATACACTCCTTTAATAGTTTTTCTTTATTAGGGAAATACTCATAGAGAGTTCTCTTAGACATTCCAAGTGATTCAGCTATCTCGTCCATAGTGATGGAACGTATGCCGGACTTTATAAATAATTCAGCTGCTTGTTCAAGAATGCGTGTTTGCATAATAAATATATTATGTTTAGTTAAGATTTAACAAAAGTAGAAAACTTTTAAAACCAATAAAGTTTTTTGGGTTATTTTAACATAGCTTTAAAACAATTATAGATTTTGGCAGACAAAACAGATATTTAGAAGTGCTATTTGTTCATTTTGAGGTATGTTTAACAAAAAAGGATAGTATTTGTTTAAACAATATCCGGCTATTTTGTATAGGGATTAAAGCATTATTTATTTAATTCTCAGAGAAATTATTATATTTTTGTTTAACATCAAGAAATTCAATAATATTAAAAAACATAAGATATGAAACGCTTATTTCAGACAATTGGACTAATAATTATTACAAATACTATTTTATTTGCACAAGTGACAGAACCGGAAACAACGCTTAAAGAAATTCAGGAAAAAGAAATAAAAGAAGGTTGGGTAAAAGGAGGCTTGTTTTCTTTGGGTTTTTCGCAGGTGTCATTAACAAATTGGGCATCCGGCGGGCAAAATTCACTTTCCGGTGATGGTTTATTAAGTGTAACAGCAGGCTACGGAAAAAAAGATCTGTCATGGGAAAACACCTTAGACGTTGCTTATGGCATGGTTCGCCAGGGTAAAGATGAGGTTATAAAATCTGAAGACAAGATAGATTTTTTTTCAAAACTGGGGTTAAAGGCAATAGATAATTGGCATTATGCTTCTCTTTTGAACTTCAGGACACAGATGGCTCCGGGATATAATTATCCCAATGATTCAGTTAAAATTTCTGATTTACTGGCTCCGGCCTATATTGTTGGAGCAATAGGTATGGATTATAAAAGATCCGATAATTTCAGTTTGTTTCTTGCGCCATTGACAGGCAAGGTAACGATAGTCAATGACAAAGAGTTATCAGATGCCGGTGCTTTTGGCATAGAACCCGGAGAAACAGTTATGGGTGAGTTTGGTGGATATATAAAAACAGCTTATAAAATTGATATCACAGAGGATATGTCTTTCCAGACAAAGCTGGATATTTTTTCTAATTACCTGGAAAAGCCACAAAATCTTGATATTAACTGGGAAACAATGTTGTTAATAAATTTTGCTAAATATATAACAATTCGTTTTGCCACGCACCTGGTATATGATGACAACATCAATGTAGGCATAGACACCAATGATGACGGGGAGTACGACAAATTTGGGCCACGGACTCAGTTTAAGCAGTTTTTAAGTGTCGGTTTATCTTATAAATTTTAACAATCCGAATTACTCTTCCATTGAGAAATTTGTTATTTCGGGAGTAAGCTCGAAATCATACTCCGGATACTCATAAATAGGATGTCTGGGTTCGGTTTCTCCAATAGAATATCCCCAAATAGTGGTGTATTCTTCTATGTCTTCTCCCATACCTTTAAGCTGCTTAAGATAATTCTCTATTGATTTTGACTCAATAATAACGAACTTGCCCATTTTATCAACAACAGGGCTATGCGACCTTGTATGGTCATGGTCAAACTCAAGAATTCGCCTGCCTCCCCTGGTAATACCAATAACACGATAAGTCATACTTTTGCCGACACCGGGCAAATTAAGCACATTACGGTCGGTAGCAAGAAAAGGAACATTTATTTTTTCGCGTAATTCATTAACATTTTCAATCATCTTTTCCGCTTCAAGGGGGAATTTCCGAATATCATCAGAGTATTTTGGGGGAACAATACCAAGCCTTTTCTCTTCCATTTGCTCCTGCACTGCCCTTGCATTAGTAGCAAATTTATAACTGTTCTCCATATATCCTTTAACTGAAAAGGTATAATAGGTCAGAACTCCAATATCATTAAGCACCTGTCTGAGCCTAGCAGTGTGGCCTCTTCTGGATGCCGGAGCAGTAAACACGAGTTGATTTGTAACAGTCCATCCGGCGCTAATAATCCTTTGCACACTTAATTTTGCTTCGGGAGTTATCTCCAGGGGAGATTGATAATGCGTTTGTAGGACAAATTGTTTTATTCCAATCTTACTGGCTTTATCTTTAAAATCTTTAAGAATTTTGGTAAGTTCCGGTGTAATTCTCTGAGGCAGATATGCCGGCAGCCTGGATCCAAGGCGCACTCTCAGCATTTCCGGAAATTTTTCTCCATCTTTGCGTTTTTTGTTTGCTTCTTTTTTGCGCAGGGCCATTTCATAAACTGCATCAAGCATTTCCTTAAGAGTTCTGTCGGCACTCATAAGTGCATCTCCACCGGTAATCAGAATATCCCTCAGCCTGGAGTCATCTTCCCAGTATTTCATAATACAATCCAGCTTCTCTCCCCACCCATCATCAGGCCTAAGTTTATCAAGGTTAAAATTAAGATTTCCACTTTGGAAATCATACATTCTCTGGCAAGAAGCGCACAAACCTCCGCATGCCCTGCCCATAGTATCCGGTATCAAGATAGCAACCTCAGGATATCTTCTGTGAATATTATGTTTTGTAGGAAGGATGTATCCGGCGGCATTAGGTTTCCCGGGTTCAACAGCATCCTCTTTTTCCCAGGCTACGATATGGCCATATTCGTCAACCAATTGTTGGGAATAAAAAACATAATACCTGATAGCAAGATCAGCACCTTTGGCAAAACTAGGTGTATCAACATTTAGCAAAGACAAATAATAGGGATTAACAAAAAACGGAATACCTCTTTTCCTGGCCTTATGTAATATTTCCAAGGTATCTTCATCAAGTGAATTGTCAAGCATTTCATTTAGCAAGTCGGGCTCCCTTACAGCAAATTCAAGATGGAAATTATAATCATCCCACCATTCGTTTATCTTTTTGATTTTCTCATCATCTGAAAGATCAAAGGGATATGTAAACCGGGGATTATGCATTTTGCCCTCATCAATTTTCTTTTTAAAAACTGAAATTATCCTTTGCTTATTCTTTTCCCTGATTTCAATTATCCTTGGGTCGGTTCCAACAGGATACCTTTGCATCCATGCATAAACTGTTTCTTTGGAGTACTTTTCCTGCTTTAAACTACCTGAAAATTGCCTGAACAAGTAAAGCATATCATAGAAAAATCCGGGTTTTGCTTCACCGGAACCATCTTTTGCAGCTAACCAAAGCCTTTTGAAAGGATTGTTGCAGATATGTTTGCCTCTTAGGTTCAAATCCTTATATTTTCTATCAGCATTATTTACATAGTCCATAATCCTGATAGCAGCATAGTCCTGCCAATTAAGTTTTTCCATTGCAGCTCTACCGGAATCTTCGTTATAGCAAAATCTTTTGGCAGCAGGCCTGCTTTTAAAATACTGCTCAACCATTTTCTTTATTTTGCTATTTACTTCATCGCTGTTTTCTGATTCTAACAAAATATCTTTAAGTTCAATATTCTCGTCTAAAATACACTTCAATATTTTCTCGCTTTTTTTAGAAATTTTCTCTTCATGCATTTTTACTGAATTATTGTCACTCATAACTAAATCTCCTTTCTATTGACACAACACTTCATAACTATCCTTATATATTAAATGAAAAAACACAATAAATGTTTGATGATTATTGCTAAATAATAGCTAACAAGCAAGTATACAAGGATATTTAGTGCAAAATTACGATTTTAAAGCCAAAAATAAAAGCAGAGGCCAAATAATCTGGTAATCATTTTTGTTTGAAAAAGTGATGGGTGATGGGTGGTGGGTGATCGGTGACGGGTGACGGGTGACGGGTGACGGGTGATCGGTGACGGGTAAAAAAGATAAACCATATATGGCATGTAAGGGTATTTGAGGGTAATTGGTTTGCAAATTTCTCTGCGGAACTTTGCGAAAAACTTTGCGTACCTCTGCGTAACAACTAAAAGCTATTACGGTAAGATGGGTGATCGGTGACGAGTGATCGGTGACGGGAAAGCACACCATCTCTATGCGCATTTAGCGAGGAAAAAACAAAATATTCCCACGCAAAGCCCGCCAAACGCCAAACGCAGAACGCTAAACGCTAAACGCAGAACGCCAAACCCTCAACCACTATCTGCTGAACAATCTATTTACTCTGAAAAAGATTGTTTTTGCATCATTAGTAAAGGATTTATCTGAAATAACGGTTAAGAAAATAAATGCAAACAGGAATAAAGCATTAACAATGTTTTTCAAGACAA
>JAWOBS010000151.1:0-2620 GCA_046484145.1 Bacteroidales bacterium | reverse complement strand
GCAAGATGTCCGCCTGCATTGCCTTTATGAATGCTGATAAGGTCAATAAGTATAAATGCAATAGCAATATATTTTAACCTGACCGGCCCGAAAAATATAAGGGGAATTTTGAAGTTTGGCATATATGTGGCAATTGCAATGAAAATTGCCAATACCGATGCTGAAGCACCCATAGCAAGTGATACATCAAGCACATCATGAAAAATAGGAAAAACATTGAAAGAAAAGATATATACCAAAGCACCTGCTAATCCACCTATTAAATATGTTCCAATAAGTCTTTCTTTTCCAATAAAATCAATAAAAAGTCGGCCTCCAATATAAAGGACAATCATATTAAACAAGATGTGAAAAAAGTTAATATGAAGAAACATGTATGATATTAGCGACCAGGGTTTCGATACCAGGTTGTCGAAAGAAGCCGGAACACTCAAGGCATTAGCAACAATTTCGTAATACTCAAATGAATCAAAAAGGAATAATAAGCCGCCAACCAGGTTTATTGTAATAAAAACAGCGATGTTTATTCCAATAAGCCTTGCCAGAACAGAACCTTTTAGAAAAAAATGTTTTATTTCATTTATCATAATTCTAATAAAATTTATTAATTAAAAAACTAATTAATAATAGTTTCCTTTTCTTTTCTTCCAGTACAATAGCAATAAGAGCCCAAACAACATTCCACCGAGGTGAGCAAAATGGGCTATGTTTCCATGGCTTGTTAATCCAAAATATAACTCCATAGCTCCGTATATCATCACAAAATATTTTGCTTTTACAGGTATTGCAAAGAACACATAAATCATTGTATTTGGAAACATAACACCAAATGCAAGCAAAATGCCGAATACTGCTCCTGAGGCGCCTACAACTACAGGGGCATTTAATAAGTCGGTTTTGTATTCAGACATGAATTGTATTGCTAAATTCAATGCTTCACGAGGACTTGACTCGATAATACTATTATATTGAGAAAGAAATTGACGAAATTTAGATTCTGATACAATTTCAAAATTATCTGATTCTATAAAGCTTTTCAGAATTTCATGATTAGGATTAGATAAAAACTCATTTACCATATTCAGAGCCGGTAACATTTGCCAATATAAAATTAAGTAATGAAGAATTGCTGCACCAAATCCGGTTATAAAATAATAAACCAAAAAGCGTTTTGGGCCCCAGACATTTTCCAGAACATTACCAAACATCCATAATGCAAACATATTAAACAGCAGGTGAGGGAATCCACCATGCATGAACATATATGTAACAAACTGGTACGGGCTAAAATTTTCAGAAAAAGGCATATGAAGTCCGAAAATCCTATAGAAATTGATATCAAATGCACTATCAAATGCGAATGTGGCTAGAAAAAATAAACCATTAATTATCAGTAAGTTTTTTACAACAAGTGGTAATATGTTGAATCCTCCCGGGCTGATATTTCTCATTCTAATTGTCTTTTTTTAATATAACTATAATTTTAGCAAATTGTTTTATTTAAAACATGGCAAAAATACAATTTTAAAGAAATTGCAGCGCTATATTTTAAAAGTATTAACAATGGATGTTTTGATGATTTCTAATCATTATTGTCCGGTAAATCGAAAAATAACGAGCTAGTTTTAAAACGAGATTCCTCACTCCACTTTGTTACGTTCGGAATGACAAGCACTTATGTTGGAAGAGGATGGGGTTGGTGGCGGCTTTGCCGCCACCAACCCCATCCTGATAAAAACCCATGGATGTCCTGTCATTTCGACCGAAGGGAGAAATCTCGTAATCTTTACCGGACAACAAAGATTTCTAATCTATAAAATACCTGTGTTATTCAATATTATCGTCACGGATAACTCCAAGTATTACAGTCTTTCCACCTATTGAAGCTTTTTTCAGGGATACTTTCGCGTTAAAGGAGTTATTATTTTTGTTTACCAGCTTGCAGTTAAAACTTTGATTACCTTCTTTAATTACATGGTCAAAAATTTCTAAAAGATCACCACAAAGGCAGTCTTCATCGTTTTTATCGGGCTGTAGAAAGTCAGACAAGCATTTGTTTTTCAATTCTTCTTTAAGTTTATATCCAAACATATGTATGACAGCTTTATTAGCATCAATTATCTTTCCGGTTTTTATATCCTGAATTAAAATTCCTTCAGAAGTCGAATTGAAAATTTCCCTGTAATTTCTTTCGCTGTGCTTTATTGCTTCCTGGGTTTTCTTTTTTTCTGTAATATCATTGAACAAAATAGCAAACTGGCCCTTTTTAGCAGAAATTACCCACATATCAAGATGTTTTTTGAATGTTTTAGAGTAATTCTCATAATTAATAGCACCGCCTGTAACGGCAATATCCCACCACAAATGCAGCCAATGTGATTCAAGTTCGGGCATAACTTCTTTGCCGGTTTTCCCAATAATATCAGAAGTTTTCATGCCGGAAGCTCGGCGTGTTCTCGATGTGGAACTCCTCGATCGCACCGCTGAGCACGGCGGAGTCGATCCTCGACGCGCGCGAGGTACGCGGTTCCGACTTCCCCGACGGCGCCGAGCAGTCACTGATCAGCGATTTCCTCTACAACGGCTCGCTCGAGGTCGGCGTGGGCCAGCCGCTGTTCTT
>JAWOBS010000359.1:0-4161 GCA_046484145.1 Bacteroidales bacterium | reverse complement strand
ATGGTCTGCCCGCTCCCAATCCGAATTGGGCTGTCGCCATAAGCATATTTCCTCGCCTCAGGAGGGAGGAATAAATGACGGGGCACAGTTTTCATGGCTTTAAGCACCCGTTTATCTTTTATGCCCCTACCTTTAATTTGATGTTTACTTCACCATCTCCATATTGCCCTCAAAAACTGCTTTCATCAAAGGAGTTTCTCCTTTTTTATTAGAAGCGTTAACATTTGCCCCAAGGTCTATTAGCTCATAGTGGGTAGGTATCCTGTTTTTATACTGATAAACCATTAGGGCAGTATTGCCTTCATTATCTGTTTCTTCCATATCTGCGCCATACTCAACAAGAAGTTTAATAATTTCAATATTTTTACCATTTTCAACAGCACTCATCAGGGGTGTTATTCCGTCATTATCTTTTACATTGGGATTTGCACCTGCTTCCAGCAGAATACGCGTAGTGGCTGTATTGCTGGCAGTTACCGCTATCATTAATGCAGTGGCACCGTTGTTAGCTTTTACCTCCAGGTTTGCGTCATTGTTAATCAGATATCGTAATAACCTGTTATTTCTCTGAATAGCACATTCCATTAAAGGAGTAAAGCCAATCTGGTTTTGGATATCTACCCTGGCGCCTTTACTAATAAGCAGAACGCCAATTCGATACCTGTTATGCTCTGCAGCTGCTAAAATTGGTATATATTGTGGATTCCCGTCTCCATTGGGATTATCACCCTTTGTAAGGTATCTTCTTGCTTTGCGATAGCTGTCATCAACAACTGCGTGATATAGGCGGGTTTGAGAATAAATATCCTTAATTATAAAAATGTTTGAAAGAAGTATTAGTATTATTGCTTTTAATAAAAAGGAATTTCTGTTTACGTTCATAACTTTTTTATGTTTTATAAATAAATATTGAAAATTTATTTTTTCAAATTTACAAAAAATACAAAACACTTTACATATATACTTTAAAGTGCCTATGATGTGAATATTTATAATTATCATCTAATTATTTTGCTAATGCAAAGAATGAAAAATTGTAATCTGTTGGTTGTGTTTTGCGCTTTTGTAAAAATATCTTTGACTCATATGGTAAATAGTTTAATATATTTTTTATTTTTACATAAAATTAACAGCTAAGGTTTGATTGATTTGATATCCTTTGAAATTCTTATACCTGCGTTATAATTGTTTGTTATAATATGGAATATAATCCTGTTACATTAAAATTTCCTAAAGAGTTAGAATCCGATTATCAAAAGAAATTCTATGACGAGACCATATTTTCTTTTCGTATAGCATTTTTGCTGGCTATTGTAATGTATATTTTGTTTTGCTATGTTGAGTCACTTTACGAGCAGGACTATTCTTTAGTATTTAATATATTGCATTACGGCTTGATAATTCCTTCGCTTTGTATATTGTTTGCTTTAACTTATTTTAATTTTTTTAGAAAGTACTGGCAGATAATTGTTTCTGTGTCATTTGTCGGTGCTGCACTTTCAAAAATTATAATGATAGTTTTAATCCCTGATAATTGGGTTTATTATACCGGCTTGATGCTTATTTATTCTGCAGGTTATTTTGTCTTCAGGCTAAGGTTTATTTATGCGGCAATTGCAGGTTTGATAATTTTTATTGCATTCAATATCGGAGTGATGTTTTTTGCTGATGTAAGCCTGAGGACAATTATTACTTATGACTTTTTCTATCTTGCAGTGAATATGTTCGGGATGTTTGCAGCTTATAATATGGAACTTTATAACCGAAAGAGTTTTTATCTTACCTCGCAACTCGACGAAAAGGAAGCCGAGAAGCTTAGAGAACAGGTGGAAATGGCCAAAAAGTCTGTTGAGTTTAAACAAAATTTCCTGGCAAATATGAGTCATGAAATAAGAACTCCTTTAACCGGATTAATTGGCATGATAGAGCTTTTAGGTAAGACAGGCCTTGATAATCAGCAACATGATTATATTAACACATTGAAGCATTCTACCGAAAATCTTCATGAAATAATTAACCAGGTACTTGATTATTCCAAAATAGAAGCCGGAAAAATTAAACTGAAAACAAATGTATTTCAGTTTCAGACCTTGTTAATCAATGCAAAGAAATTGTTTAGCAGTATTTGTGATAAGGATATCTCTTTTAAAATGCATGTTGATGAGGAGGTTCCTGTTTTTATTAAGGCGGATAAAAGCCGTATCATGCAAGTTATAAACAATCTTATATCAAATGCTGTAAAGTTTACCACTAAAGGGAAAATAGAACTTAATGTTAAGCATGTCGCTACCAATGCGGAAACAAAAGAGGCAATTATAAAGATTATCGTCTCAGATACAGGCCATGGGATAAGGCCGGAAAAGCAAGATCAGTTATTTGTGCCTTTTTCTCAAATAGATGAGCTAGACACAAGAGATTATGATGGAACAGGCCTTGGGCTTTCCATTTGTAAAGAGCTTGTGAATATGCATGGTGGGGAGATTGGCTTTGAGAGTGAATATAAGGTGGGTAGTACTTTCTGGTTTACTTTTAAAGCGGAGGTTGCTGATTGGAAGGATGTTCCTTCAATGGTTAACAATGATGAGTCTTTTAATTCTTCAAAGAATTTAAAGATATTGCTGGCAGAGGATAAGCCTATTAATCAAAAAGTTATAAATCTGCTTCTTGAATCAATGGGACATAAAGTCGTTATAGCAAAAAATGGTAAAGAGGCCATTGATTTTTATAAACCGGGAGAGTTTGATCTCATTTTAATGGATGTGCAAATGCCTGTTATGGATGGCATTGCTGCAACTCAAGCGCTAAAAAGAGAGTTTGATAATCTTCCGCCTATTGTTGGTTTGAGTGCGAATGCTTTTGAAGGTGACTCGGATAAGTATAAAAAGCTTGGAATGGATGAGTACATCACTAAACCTTTTAAAAGCGAAGATTTTACTGAAGTAGTAAATAAGTTTTTTTAATATTCGATTACTACCGCTTTCCCAATTTGTTTCTTTTTCAATTATAGAATTAAAATATAATAATGTTATGGCTGAGCCTGTTAATACGTATAATCCATCTAAACCAAAGCCTGTTAATATTGAAGATGGCGTAATAATGGTTAACAAAAAGGATGATGTTAATGAGGTTGTTGATGCTTTATTTGCAGGAAATCAGGTGTTGATAACAGATTTTTACAGTACAGGCTTAAAAGTGCTTGCAGAATTGAAAAAAGCAATAAAAGGAAAACAGCAAGACAATAATTTCAAAGGACAACGAGAGTTCAGAGATATCTTTCACAAATATTCACAGCAAATATTGCTAGAGGTTAAAGATTATAAACTTGTAGTGAAAAAGTCGCCGGAAATAGGCTGGTTGAAAATACTGTACCGGGATGACAGTAGCTTTTTTCTTAAATTCACGGATGTTCAAGGACTTAATAGTTCGTGGCAATGGCATATCAAAGGAATATTTATTCCCATATTAGGAAGAAAGATTTTTCCTTATTACGGTATATATTTCCCGACTCGCTTTGAGCATTTAAGATTGTTTGCTAATTGGCTTAAAATGTATGACGGCAAAAAGAGCAGCGCATATGATATTGGTGTAGGAAGCGGAATACTCACATACAAAATCTTAATGGCCGGCTTTCAAAAAGTTTTAGCTACCGATAATAATGTAAATGCAATTATTGGGATGCAGCAGGAGAGCAAAAGACGAAATCTGGATGATAAAATAGAACTCCGGTATGGTGATTTATTTAGTGATTTTAATGAAAAGGCAGAGCTGATAGTGTTCAATCCCCCATGGATACCTGCCAAAACAGATATAAAAGGACTGGATAATGCAGTTTATTATGAAGAAACATTGTTTTCCCGTTTCTTTGAACAAGCATACGAGCGACTTGAGGAAAATGGTAAAATTGCAATTCTGTTTTCAAATATTGCCCAAATCACAGGAATGAACGACACAAATCCAATAGAGGAGGAGCTGAAGCATTCAAAACACTACAAACTAAGCTTTTTCAAAACCTCAAAGGTTGAGCAAGCCTCGCAAAAGACAAAAAGAAATCAAGTATGGAGGGAAGAGGAGCTGACGGAATTGTGGGTTTTGGAGAAGCAGTGAAAGGGCTTGAAGTATGATTTTTTTTACTAAAAAGCTGTATGATATTGAGCAAGCAAG
>JAWOBS010000358.1:0-5906 GCA_046484145.1 Bacteroidales bacterium | reverse complement strand
TTAATCTCCTCTTTTATCTGGTCGTTAAACTTTTCTGTGCTGTAAAGATTTTTCATTACACTTATCTCTGAAATCTTTTCCGGGCTGCGATGTAGAATAGACATAACAAAAGAAACTAATAATGGATTTTCAATCAACATGTCAATGTACTCAGCACAGTATTCTTTTATTTTTTTATCCAAAGGAAGGTCGGAGTTAAGTAAAGAAATGATTCTGTCAGAACTTTTCTTTACCAGCTCAGATATTATATTGTCAAAAAGATTTTCCTTGCTTCTGAAATAATAATTCATCAATGCCAGGTTTATCCCTGCTTTAGAGGCAATCTCCCTCACACTTGTCCTGTCAACTCCTTTTTCCAAAAACAACTGGGTAGCTACTTCAAAAATTTTCTGCTCGGTTTTTTTGCTTTTTTTCATCTTATAGGTTTCTTTATTTGAAGTCATAAAAGTAATATTATTGTTTTAAACACTAATTAAAACGCAATTTTAAATAAAAGATTTTAAACAATTGTTATTATCTTGTCAAATATATACAAAACAAGTAATTTATGATGATGAAAAAATGTTATTAATCCTTAAAAAAATATATTTTTGACACATTTGACACAATTTTTAATAACTACTTTTATAAAAAACCATATATGGAACGTTTTATTATATTTTTAAATAGAAATAAAGACTTTGGATTAGCCATTTTAACTGGCTTATTATTGTTTTTTTCATGGCCTCCTGATGGTTTTTCTTTTCTTGTTTTTGTTGCTTTCGTACCGCTGTTTTTTATTGAGGATGCTTTCTTTCGCAATGTGAATGCCAAGCCTTCGTATTTTTTCTTTATATATTTATTTATTGCTTTTGCTATTTGGAATGTTTTATCAACATACTGGATAATTAATTCTGCGGTAATTGCATTTATTGTGGCGATAATATTGAATTCATTATTAATGGCCATTCCCTGGTTGTTAATGAATAATTTTAGAAAAATCCTTCCGGGTAAAACCGGCCCTTTTATGATAATTTTTTTGTGGATAAGTTTTGAATTCCTGCATTTAAATTGGGAACTAAGCTGGCCATGGCTTAATCTGGGAAATGTTTTTGCAACAAAAACAAATTGGGTTCAGTGGTATGAATTTACCGGTACTCTTGGCGGCACAGCCTGGGTGCTGATAGTAAATCTGTTATTTTTCTATACTTTGAAAACATTAATATATCGTAAAACCAAATTTAAAATTCTTACTTTCAATGTTATAGCATTGGTGTTGATTATTATCATTCCGATTTTTTTATCATTTCATATTGGTAATAATTATGAAGAGCCTAATGACCCGTTAGAAGTTGTAATTGTTCAGCCCGGTCATGATCCTTACAAACAGGTTTCTTCTAATGCAGAGGCTATAAAAAGGGTAAACCTGATGAAGTCATTAGCAGCAGAGAAGTTATCGCCACATACAAAATTTGTTGTTTCTCCCGAAACCTCTGTTCCTACTACGATACTTTTAAATCATCCTGAGAATAATCCTGCTGTAATTATTTTAAGGATTTTTTCTCAACAAAATAATGACTTAGCATGGCTCGCCGGAAGCTTTGCTTCAAGAATTTATTATACTGATAAAAGGCCGGTTTCTACAGCCCGCAAGGTGAAAGGGAAAGAAGAATTCTATAATCTTTATAACTCAGCAGTGTTTATTCAAAGTGAGGAGCCCTTGCAGTTTAATCATAAAACAAAGCTTGTGCCCGGAATTGAAAGGATGCCTTTTTACAGCCTTACAAAATTTTTGGATCCTTTGATCAAGAAACTTGGTGGCATTGCAGGAAGTTTCGGCTTGCAAAAATACAGACATGTTTTTGTTAGTAAAGATAGTATTGCAATTGGCAGCCTTATATGTTATGAGTCTGTATTTGGGGAGTTTACATCCAAATATGTAAAAAATGGCGCATCTGTTTTGTTTATTCTTACAAATGATGGCTGGTGGGGAGATACCTATGGATATAAGCAACATTTTCACTATGCCAGGCTTAGAGCTATAGAAACAAGGCGAAGCATTGCAAGAGCTGCAAGTACCGGAATCTCAGGTTTTATTGACCAAAAAGGAAATGTTATTAAGCAAACGGATTTTAACGAGGCTATTGCAATAAAAGACAGTATTAATAAAAATTATAAAATAACTTTTTACACTTTTAGTGGAGATTATATCGGCAGGTTTTCTGCTTTTATTTCAGCCCTGCTGGTACTATATGTGATTACTCAATATATTATCCGCAGAAAAAATAGAGCTAGGCGATTATAGTTTTGTTATTTCCACGGTAAAGGAAATTTCTCAAAAAAGCTGCATGTGTTGGCAACAGAATCCTTAACAGGGATAAACGTGAATCCGCTTGCTTCTTTAAACTTTTCATTTGAATAGTAAGAACTCTTATTTGCAGTTCGAACAGTTTCTTTTGTTATTAATGCCGGTTTTCCTGTAATAAGTGAACGTGTTTTTTCTAAGCGCCATGCGACTTCGCATAAAAATTTGCCTGCATAAATAGACGGTGGCTTTGCTTTAATTTGTTCAGCAAAAAGCTCGAAGAGGGTTTTAAAACTTAAATTCTCACTATTTAAAATAAATCTTTCATTTTTAATGTCGCTTTCCATTAGAAAATCTATGGCTTTTACAACATCCCTGACATCTACAAATCCGCTTACACCCTTTGTATAGAATTTAATACCATCTTTTACTTGCTTATATATTTGTGTGCTTGATTTATAAGGGTCGCCGGGCCCCAGGATGACTGACGGATTTACGATTACTGCATCTAAACCTTCTTCTATTCCACGCCAGACTTCTCTTTCAGCACCAAATTTTGTTATGGAGTATAAAGAACTATTTGGAGATGTTTTCCATATTAGCGTTTCATCAGTATGATTTCCTGTTTCTGGTTTGCCCAAAGTTGCAATACTGCTGCAGTGAACCAACTTTTTAACACCTTCCAGGATAGATGCATTAACAATATTTGCTGTTCCTTCAACATTTACATATTGCATTTGTTTTCGGCCTTCTTTCGAGAAAGAAACTATAGCAGCACAGTGATATACCTTGTCAACACCCTTTAATGCTTCCCGCAAGCTGAAGATGTCAGTAGTATCACCATCAGTCCATTCAATTTTTGACAAATATTGTTCTGCTTTTTCAGGACAGTAGTACTTAAATATTTTCTCTAAAACGTTGACATCACTTGAAGGCCTCTTTATTGCTTTCACAGCATGGCCTTTTTGAATTAAATGAAGCAAAAGATGCGAACCTGTAAGTCCTGTACCTCCCGTAACTAATATCATATATTGCTTTTTTATTAATCGCTGATAATTAGTGAATATTAATTATAAAACAAAAATAAAAATTGTTTCTTATAATGATTTTTTCGCTAACTCTGCGTATTTTTGAGTTTCCAAATGATAAAAGTATTAAAATTATTTTGAAGAGATGAATTTTGTTGAAGAATTAAAATGGAGAGGCATGATACATGATATTATGCCGGGAACAGAAGAACAGCTTAATAAAGAGATTACATCAGCATATGTTGGAATTGATCCTACAGCCGATTCCCTGCATATTGGGCACCTGGTTTCAATAATGATGCTGAAACATTTTCAGCTAGCCGGCCACAAGCCTATTGCCCTTGTTGGTGGTGCAACCGGAATGATTGGTGATCCTAGTGGAAAGAGCGAGGAGAGAAACCTTCTTTCTGAAGAGGTTCTAAGGCATAACCAGGAATGTATAAAAGAGCAACTGCTTAAATTTCTGGATTTTGACGCTGAAAAAAACAAGGCAGAAATAGTAAATAACTATGACTGGATGAAGGATTTCTCTTTCCTTGGCTTTCTCAGGGAAGTTGGTAAACATCTTCCGGTTAATTATATGATGGCCAAAGATTCAGTTAAGAAAAGGCTGGAAACCGGTATTTCTTTTACTGAGTTTTCATATCAGCTGGTGCAAGCTTATGATTTCTATTTCCTGTTTCAGAATAAAAACTGTAAGCTGCAAATGGGTGGCTCAGATCAATGGGGAAATATAACAAGCGGCACTGAACTAATCAGAAGAAAATCCGGAGGTGAAGCTTACGCACTTACCTGTCCGCTTATTACAAAAGCCGATGGAGCCAAATTCGGGAAAACAGAAAAAGGTAATGTCTGGCTTAACCCTGAGTATACTTCGCCATATCATTTTTACCAGTTTTGGCTTAATTGCTCCGATGAAGATACCAAGAAGTATATAAAAATATTCTCGCTTTTTTCTAAAGAAGAAATAGATAGTTTTATAGAAGAGCATGATAAAGCACCTCATGCCAGGCTGTTACAAAAAACTCTTGCTGAAGATATAACTGTCAGGGTTCATAGCAGAGAAGATTATGAAATTGCAAAAGAAGCTTCTGAGATTCTTTTTGGTAAAGGAACAGCCGAAGCATTAGTCAAGCTCCCTGAAGATGTATTTCTTAGCGTGTTTGAAGGTGTGCCAAGGTTTGAAGTGCCAATCACGGAAATAGAAAATGGTGTAGAGATTGTTGACCTTCTTGCTGAGAAAACAGAAATACTAAAGTCAAAATCAGAGGCCAGAAGGGCACTTAAGGAAAACAGCATCAGTGTCAACAAAAGTAAAGTTAAGGAAACTTATAAAACAAATCCAAAAGACCTGATAAACGGGAGGTATTTGTTGATTCAGCGAGGAAAGAAAAATTATTATATTGTAATTTGTGTGTAATTTACACGGGCCGGTTTTTTACACTTTTAAAACAACAGAGTTATTCATTTAAGAATATTATTGTTGTCTTTTAATGCTAATTAATCAATTCTTTCATTTCTTTTCGATGGAATACTTTAAAACCAACAAATTCCTTTTTGGATGCAATTTGCATTGCTTTGGCAACCGTAACAGCTTTAATAGGTTTCATTTGAGAAGGAAAGAAAACAGAAAGTGGAACGATTAAATACTTGCCAATAAATTCACCAAATCTATACTCTTTCCTTTTTCCAAGAAGTAAAGAAGGCCGCACTGAAATTGCAGTATTAATTTCTAATGATTTAACAGCATCCTCAACTTCGCCTTTCAGCTTGAGGTAGAAGTTCTTACTTTGGCTGTTGGCTCCCACTGAGGAAACAAAAATAAACTTTGGGCATCCAGCTTCTTTGCAAAACTTAGCAGCATTTACAGGAATATCATAATCCACCTTGCGGTATTCGGCTTTGTCGCCTTTTACCTTCTTATTTGTTGTTCCAACTGCACAAAACACAACATCGCTGCCGGCTATAGATTCTTTAAAAGCTTTATTGTCAGCAAAGTCAATTACCTCTTCAGTTACTTTTGGATGATTTGTTTTTAAAGGCCTTCTTACAATAATTTTAAGCTCGGAAAAATCATCATCAGACTTCAATATTTCCAATAAGTTGCTTCCGATAAGCCCGCTTGATCCTATTAGTGTTGCTTTTAAAGATTTCATTTGGTTTTGTTTAAATATGAAACGTTTTAAAAGCTATAACAATCACTATATGTAATAAGTTCATTGGTTATTTTATTTGGATGGAATCTCGAAGTAAAAGAAATGACTCTAATAATCTTATGTTTAATAAAGAATAGACCTCTGTTTGTAAAAAGGGGCTTAAAGAATTTGAGTATTATAGAAAAGCTTCATAATTTAAAAAAGTTTCCCTGATTTCTGCAAGACTTTTACCCTCTGCAGTTTTCCGGCTAGTCCATCCATTAACAGTTTTTCTGTCACTTCCTGCATCCTGAATTCCTGCCAATGCAGCAAAACTTGGACTTGTGTAGGTGTCATTGCCTGTATGACCGGTCAGGACGCCGGATGTCCGGGGGTGCAGAGGCAGTATGACTGGCAGCCGGCTTTCTTCAGCGATGCGGATAATGCCCCGGAAAATAG
>JAWOBS010000329.1:0-2775 GCA_046484145.1 Bacteroidales bacterium | reverse complement strand
ATATACATCAGGTACAACGGGTGTTCCAAAAGGTGTTATGCTCAGCCATAAGAATATACTAAGCAACTGTAAAGCAGTTTCACATATACCGCCATTCGGCCCGAAACACAGGGCTATGAGTTTCGGGCCGAATGGCGGTATATGTGAAACTGCTTTACAGTTGCTTAGTATATTCTTATGGCTGAGCATAACACCTTTTGGAACACCCGTTGTACCTGATGTATATATGATGGTGACTATATCGTCCGGAGAAATAGTATCCTTTATACTCTGCATCTTTTGTTCATCATAATTGTCTTTTCCCAACTGAATAAGCTCATTTAAATGCTGAACACCGAATAAATTCTTAAAGGTATAAATAGCCTGTATTTTTGGCATATTAGGAACAATATGCTTTATTCTTTTAAACATTTCCTCGCCGGCAACGAAAACAATTTTTACTTCACCATGATTTAGAATATATTCATAATCTGCATCACTAATTGTAGGATATATGGGAATGTGTATTGCTCCAATTTGCTGAATGCCCATATCTAAGAAATTCCATTCAGGCCGGTTAAATGTTATTGATGCTACTTTGTCTCCTTTTTTAATACCAAGCTTTAAAAGGCCGGAGCTAATGTAATTTGTGATGTCTGCAAAATCATTAGTGCTGTATTTTACCCATTTCCCTTCATCTTTGCCCGCAACTGCATCTTTTTTATCCGGACATAATGACCTATACCTGTCAATTATATCAAAAATTCTAGTTACTTCCATAAGCTGTTATTTGTTATGGTGAAAACCATGATTTAAATCATACGTATGTTTTAACGTTCATTTGCTAAAGTAGAAAAATGAAATAAAAACAACCCACTAATGAAAGTTATCAGTATAATGGGTTGTTTTAAACTTATTAATAATAGAGAAATATTCTATTTTTTTAATTCAGTATAGTACTTATAAAAGTAGGGAATGGTTTCAATTCCATTATAAAACTGTTGCAAGGGGTAATTTTCATTAGGAGAATGAATTGCGTCAGACTCTAATCCAAATCCCATTAGAATTGATTTCACGCCTAATACTTTTTCAAATAGAGAAATAATAGGTATGCTGCCACCACTTCTATATGGTATTGGTTTTATACCGTAAACTTCTTCAAAGGCTTTGCTGGCAGCTTTGTATTCAATAGTATCGGTTGGTGATACATAACCTTCTCCACCGTGCAGTTCTCTTGCTTTTACTTTAACTGTTGGAGGAGCAATTGATTCAAAATGCTTAATAAATAATTGTGTAATTTTTTTAGAATCCTGATGAGGTACTAATCGCATTGATATTTTAGCATGAGCTTTCGAAGGTAAAATGGTTTTTGCTCCTTCTTCTGTGTATCCGCCCCAAATACCATTAACATCAAGGCTGGGCCTTATACCAACCCTCTCCATAGTTGAATAGCCTTTTTCACCTCCAACTTCCTTAATATCAAGAGATTTCTTATATTCATCAAGTTTAAAAGGAGCTCTGGCCATATCTTCTCTTTCTTCTTTGCTTAACTCCTCAACATCATCGTAAAATCCTTTTATTGTAATTTTGCCGTTCTCATCAGTTAATGATGCAATCATTTTACAAAGGACATTAAGTGGATTGTCAACAGCACCACCATATAATCCGGAATGAAGGTCTCTGTTTGGACCGGTAACTTCAACTTCACAAAATGATAATCCACGTAAACCTGTAGTAATAGATGGAATATCAGGGCCAAGCATTGTAGTATCAGAAACCAGGATAACATCAGCCTGAAGTTTCTCCTTATTTTCATTGCAAAACTGCTCAAGGCTTGGCGAACCAATTTCTTCTTCACCTTCTATCATAAACTTCACATTGCATGGAAGTTGATTTGTTTTTACAAGAAATTCAAATGCTTTGAAATGCATAAACATTTGTCCTTTATCATCATCGGCACCCCTGGCATATATTTTCCCGTCACGTACTTCAGGCTCAAAAGGCTTGCTGTTCCATAAATCTAAAGGCTCAACCGGCTGAACATCATAATGGCCGTAAATCATAACTGTTGGTAAGGATTTGTCAATTATTTTTTCACCATAAACAACCGGATGTCCTGTAGACTCCATAACTTCCGAATGGTCTGCGCCGTTCTTTATTAAGCTGTTTTTTATCCATTCAGCTGCTTTGTACATGTCTTCTTTATGAGATTCTTTTGAGCTGATAGAAGGTATTCTTATCAGTTCAAACAGATCTTCCAGAAATTTTTCCTTATTACTTTCAATAAATTCTTTTAAATCTTTCATTTGTTTTTTTATTTGTTTAGTTAAATTATTAATTTTATATGTTTTATCAATCGAATTTTTGTATTTACGTTTTTTTATTTATGAGGATATAATTTTTTTAACTCATTCTTACACAAAAAAAACAATAAGCAATTTACAATAAATTGCTGTATCAAAATATATTTTATACTTTTTTCTAATTTTTAAAATTAGTTTTTCTTTATAAGCAAAAATATAAAAATGATGCATTTTAAAAAATTAATTTAAGAAAAACAGGTGTTTTACGTAGTAAATCGTACGAATAAATTTTGTTATTTTACTTTATTATAAAGGGTAATTTTGTTTTAAACTAAAAATATCTTTTTTAATTTTTTTTATAATTATACTATCTCCAAATTATTTGCTTCTCTGATGTGTAGAAGACTAACTAATCTTATCAGGAACATAAATTATGCTATAAAGATAGCTGTGATATATGTTTTTTTCGGATGCTTGTGGATAGTATTTTCTG
>JAWOBS010000318.1:0-7295 GCA_046484145.1 Bacteroidales bacterium | reverse complement strand
CTGAAGCACTGCTTTCCATCAATTCACGGGGGTTGCATCTCTTGGCGGTATTTCTTTCCATATAATGCATATTGGCATTATATTTATTTTTCAGCCATTCATTAAGATGCTCTTTTTCAATAGTCAATTCATTTGCGGGTGCAATACCGCAGGAATCAAAGCCCAACTCTTTTGCAAAGTTCTTAATTTCGGCGGTAATCTGCTTTTTCTCTTTTTCAGAAAGGTTCATCATCAAAAAAGATTGCCCTGAGATTTGTGCTTAATTCTTCCCAGGTGCTTATAAGCAAGTTCTGTTGCTTCTCTACCCCTGGGAGTTCTCATAATATATCCTTCTTGTATAAGAAATGGCTCATACACCTCTTCAATTGTTCCGGGATCTTCTCCAACAGCGGTGGCAATAGTACTAATTCCAACAGGGCCTCCTTTGAATTTATCTATAATAACAGACAAAACTTTATTATCCATTTCATCAAGTCCATGCTTGTCGACATTGAGAGCTTCCAGGGAATACTCGGAAATTTTAAGGTCAATTTTACCGTCTCCTTTCATTTGGGCAAAATCTCTGACCCTTCTGAGCAGTGCATTGGCAATACGTGGTGTGCCCCTGCTACGCCTTGCTATTTCCAGAGAGGCATCGGGTTTGATTTCTACTTTCAGAATATCAGCAGACCTGACAATGATTTTATTAAGAGTCTTGGTATCATAATAATTCAACCTGAAGTTAATACCAAACCGGGCTCTCAGCGGAGAAGTTAATAATCCCGACCTGGTAGTAGCGCCAATCAGTGTAAATGGATTAAGGTTTATTTGTATACTCCTGGCATTTGGCCCGGAATCTATCATAATATCAATTTTATAATCCTCCATTGCAGAATACAGGTATTCTTCAATCACCGGGCTTAACCTGTGAATCTCATCAATAAAAAGCACGTCATTCTCTTCGAGGTTTGTAAGCAGTCCGGCAAGATCACCAGGCTTGTCGAGGACTGGGCCTGAAGTAACTTTTATGCCGACATTCATCTCGTTTGAAATAATATGAGCAAGGGTGGTTTTCCCCAGTCCGGGCGGGCCATGCAACAAAACATGATCAAGAGCTTCTCCTCTTTTTTTTGCAGCACCTACAAATACTTTAAGGTTTTCAACAACCTTGGCCTGCCCTGTAAAATGCCCAAAGCTATCAGGCCGCAATGCTTTTTCAAATTCCTTTTCAGCAGGGCTTAGTAGTTCGTTGTCAGGATTAAGGTTTGTATTCATTTCTGGTCCTTTCTTATTGCAAATTTACACAAAGTAGAATCATATAAAGAATAATTAATCATATTCGTGATATTTATTTGTTTAAAATAATATTATCTTTATGGTATTGTGGAATATTGTTAGAGTGTTGTGGACATTTTTTCAATGTTAAACAATGTTTTTAATAAAAAATATTATGTAAAACTTTTAAATCCTGTATTATGAAAAATATACTCGTAGCTATTGATTTTTCTGATTGCTCGTTAAATGCTTTGCATTATGCAGTCATGATAGCAAACAAATTCAACTCAGACCTTACATTAATACACGTTTGTAAACCATATGTTAAAAGCTTATACTACCCTGATACTAAGGAACAAGAAAAAATATCAACGGAGAAAAAGCTTAAAGAATTAGTTTCAAAATACGAAAAAGATATTAAAGGTAAGATAAGTTATAAAATCAGAGAGGGAAAGGTATATAAAGAAGTAATCAACCAGGCAAAATATAATGATTCCGACCTTCTTGTTGCCGGCGCTCATGGTATTTCAGGTTTTGAAGAGTTTTTTATTGGATCAAATGCTTTTCGTTTAATAACAGCATCACCTTGTCCTACTTTGACCATCACAGCCGATTTTAATGCAAAGAAATTTGAAAGAATTCTACTGCCAATCGACAACAGCATAGAAAGCCGTCAAAAAACTATGTTCACTACAGAAGTTGCACAAAAGCTGAATGCAACAGTAAATGTTCTGGGAGTTTTTAATTCAACCGATAATACAGAACAAAACAGGATAAAACAATACTGTAACCAGGTGATAAACTATTTGGGCAAGCATAATGTTAATAACACCCTTGAATTTTCCGAGGAGTCAAACATTGCAGATGCCTCTTTATCTTATGCAGAAAAAACTGACACACATCTTATTTCTATAATGTCAGAAGCAAATCCATATGCATTAAAAAGGATATTGGGGTCGAATGCATACAAATTAGTGCATCACTCAAAGCATCCGGTTTTATGTCTGCATACAGAGAAAGAATACAACTATCCTGCAGATTTCAGCGGGACTTATTAAGCAAAACAGTAATAATACTTGAGTATTTATAAAAAAAGCCGGGGTCAACAAAACTGACCCCGGCTTTTTAATTATTTATTAAGATTCTTAGTAACCAAAAATCTCTTCTAAAGTAAGTTTATGAACCTTGCCAAATTTTTCAAGAGTTTCCATGTCAAGGTTTTCAGTTTTACCCAAAACAAGCAAGTCATATTCATTGCCTTTAACGAGTTCTTCCTGGAATTCTTTCAGGCTTGCAAAATCTAAATCCGGAACTTGCTCATAAAGATCTTTTCTCTTATCATATTCATAGCCTAGCTTTTTAGCATTAAGATAATCGAAAAAGATAGAAGTACGGGTAATTCTTTGAGTCCTGATTCTTTCAATAATAGCATCTTTAGCAGCTTCAAGGCTTGATTCGGATTCCGGCATATTTTCAAGTAGTCCGTTCATTGCTCCTAATGCGTCGCCAAGCTTATCACTTTGGGTACCAATAAAAGAAAATATTACGTGGCTTTTGTCAATTCTGTCAGGAATAGTTAACCTTGCAAATGCTGAATATGCAAGTCCCATGCCTTCCCTTAACTCCTGGAAAACAATCGAAGACATACCTCCACCAAAATATTCATTAAAAAGATTTATTGGTACGTAATAATCTTCATTGTAATCAGCAACCTTAGATAAAAGTAAGAGGTCTACCTGCTGCATATCATAATCAACAACAAAAACATTCCTGTCTTCTCTTTCAATTACATCAAAATAATCTTCTTCCGGAATAGGCTTGAATTTTACAGGCACGATATGTTCCTCTTCAAGTTTAGTTATCAGGTTCTCTGAGTCTCTTTCTCCCCTGTAAAGAACAATATGTTCATAAGAATTGATGCTTTGAAGCCTTTCAATAAGCTTGTCGCTGGTAACTTTCATAAGTTCGTTGTTTGAAAGCTGTTTGAGCAGCGGACTGTTTTCTCCGTACATGCCATAGTTGAACAATGCAGTCCAGAAGATATTTCTCTTATCAAACTTATCATTGCTTCTCTGCCTGATAATATCACGTTTAAGATTTTCAAGTGCATCTTCATTTGGCTTACAGTTTTCGAGCAGATGCTCAAACAAAGCAAGACTTTCGTCAAAGTTCTCTTCTAAACCACTTAGGTAAACGTATGTGCGTTCATCGCCTGAATTAACGTTAAAGCGGCTTCCTAACTTATAAAATTCCTGTTTGATCTCAGAGGGGGAATACTCGTCTGTGCCAAGATATTCAAGATAACTAACAGCCATACTCAACAATGGATCATGATTATCTCCCATTTCAAGAACATAATAAAGGGTAAACAACTGATTTTCATCATTTTTTTGGTATAATAATGGAATCTTATCAAACAAATCCTGCTCATCAATATCTTTCTCGTAATCAACAAAAACAGGCTCAATATTATCAACTTCCATTTCCTCTATCATGGTATAAAAATCACTCTTTACATCGCGATTAATAACTACCGGAGTAATTTGAGGCTTTTCAACTTTCAATACACTCTCATCTTTTCCTTGCCTTTTATACACGACAACATAGTTGTCATTATAATGCTCATTAGCAAAATCAATTACATCCTGCTTGGTAATATTTTCATATCTTTCAAAACGCTTCACATAATCTTCCCAATCAATATGCTTCACAAAACTGTGAACCATAGCATTATTTCTTCCCCAGTTGCTTTGCAAGCCGCGAATTTCATTGATCTTTAAGTTGTTAATAACAGCATCAAGCAGCCATTCATCAAAATTACCTTGCTTAAGGTTTTCCAGTTCATTAAGCAAAAGGTCTTTAACCTCTCCAAGTGATTGATTATCTTTTGGGTTTCCATAAAAAATATGAGTAGAATAATCATTTTTGCTATAAACAAAAGAACCTGCGCTTAATACTTTCTGAGACTGGTTAAGGTTTAAGTCAATAAGGCCTGCTGTTCTGTTTGACAATATTTGGTTTATAATGACTGCCATTTCATTTTCAGGAGTTCCTATACCTGGAAATTTAAAACCTAGTCTCATTGTTTCAGATTCCGGGCCGTAAACTTCTTTTTCAACAACTTCAGTGACTTCCTGTTCCGGAAAAATATATTCATCCAGTGGCTTAGATTCCAATTTTCCAAAATGCTTATCAACCATCCTGATAACTTCATCCGGGTCAAAATCTCCGGACATTACAACTGCCATATTATTTGGCACATATCTGCTGTAGAAATAATCTCTGATATCAATTATAGAAGGATTCTTCAAATGCTCCTGCGAACCAAGAACGGTTTGTGTGCCATAAGGGTGAGAAGGATAAAGCCCAAGCATTAGTGCTTCCATCACTTTCCTTGAATCATTATCAAGGCTCATGTTTTTTTCTTCATAAACTGTTTCCAGCTCTGTGTGAAATAACCTGAAAATAGGTTTGCGTAACCTTTCCGATTCAATTTCAGCCCAACGCTCCAGTTGATTTGCAGGAATATCATTAATATATACAGTCTCGTCCACGCTTGTATATGCATTTGTGCCTCTTGCGCCTAAAATGGAAAGCATCCTGTCATATTCATTTGGTATAGCATACTTAGATGCTTCGTATGATACAGAATCTATAATTGCATAAATTGCTGCTCTCTCTTCCGGGTCGGTAAGTTTTCTGTGAACTTCGTATAAACTATCAATCTGTTCTAGGTAAACCTTCTCTTTTTCCCAGTCAAGTGTTCCATATTTATTCGTACCTTTAAACATAAGGTGTTCCAGGTAATGCGACAAGCCGGTGTTCTCAGCAGGGTCATTTTTACCACCCGTTCTAACAGCAACTGCCGTTTGTATCCTGGGTTCATTTTCATAAACAGATAAGTAAACCTTTAAACCATTATCAAGAGTGTAAATTCTTGTGTTTAAAGGGTCACCTTCAACTGTCTCATATTTGTAAGACTTCTGGCATGACGCCATAAAAAGTACTGCTAATAACAAAAACAGCACATTTTTAATTTTCATTGTTTTTTTCATCATTTTAATTGTTTTGATTTAATGGATTATTGAAATTGCTTTTTCTTAGAGGGTAAATCTTTTATTGTAATAATAAAAATTTATACTATTCTTTGGAAATATGTTTTATCGCTTATAAAATTATAGTTTTACAACTAAACATTCTACAAAACACTAATAATTTGAGTTTTTTTAACACAAATCCTCTTGAAGATTATCCGACAAAGTGGTTTGTTCTTACTTATTTGAATTTTTATAATAGGCTTTTAGTAGCTTATTTGCTGCCTGGTAGGAATTAAGCTTATTGTTTTTGAGGTCCTTTTCTATTTCGGGCAAACTATGTTTTACCTCCGGATTATTATAAAAGTTGTTAAACAGCTCATCATTCAGTGTTTCATAAAATCTGAGCTTTTGTTGTTCTTCGCGCTTTTGCTCAAAAAATCCTTTTTGTTTCATTTCATTTTTGTAAGAATCAATCATATTCCAGATATCATCTACTCCTTTTTTTGTAATTGAAGAGCACGTAAGCACCTTGGGTAGCCAGCCATCAGGTTTTGGAGGAAATAAATGCAATGCATTCTCATATTGCACTTTGGCATTTTGCGCATTAATAATGTTATCGCCATCAGCTTTATTAATCACAATGGCATCGCTCATTTCAATAATTCCTCTTTTCATCCCTTGCAGTTCGTCGCCGGCACCGGCAAGCATAAGCAACAAGAAAAAGTCGACCATAGAGTGTACCGTTGTTTCAGATTGTCCGACACCAACAGTTTCAATAAGAATAGTGTCAAAACCGGCGGCTTCGCATAATACAATTATTTCGCGAGTTTTTTTGGCAACACCGCCTAAGGAACCGGCAGAAGGAGAAGGCCTTACAAATGCATTAGGATCCACAGCAAGGTTTTCCATCCTGGTTTTATCTCCCAGCAAACTGCCTTTTGAGATGGTACTGCTGGGGTCAATTGCAAGCACGGCGATTTTATATCCACGGCCTGTCAGGAACTTTCCAAAAGCTTCAATAAAAGTGCTTTTTCCAACGCCCGGCACGCCGGTAATACCTATTCTCACAGATTTAGCCGAATGAGGGAGGCATTTTTCAATTATCTTTTGCGCCAAATCATTGTCTGATAAGCGCGAACTTTCTATTAATGTTATAGCCTTGCTTAATATTGTAATGTTGCCGGATAAGATGCCTTCAACATATTCATCCACGCTTAATAGTGTTGGGCGTTTCTTTCTAAAAGCCTTAGCAGCAGATTCATTTATTGAAGGAGGCTGTTCAATCCCCTTATTAACCTTTAAATAAGATTTATCTCCCTTATTATCTGTTGTGTCTTTAGCCATATTTATTGAAATAATGAAATAAATTTGAATTTTCCGGCATCAAACAAACCTTTATCACTAATTTTTATCTCCGGGATTACCAGCAGAGCCATGAATGAAAGAGTCATAAATGGTGCTTTCAATTTACAACCCAGGGTTTTGGCTTTATTATCAATATCTTCATATTTTTTTGCAACGCTGTGAATATCCTCAGAAGTCATCAGTCCGGCTACCGGCAGCGGCAAAACAAGCTTGTCCTCTTCACTTTTTACAGATATACCGCCTTTAGATTTCACCAGCAGGTTTATTGCGCCGGCCAGATCCTCATCATTTGTGCCCACAGCAATAATGTTATGGCTATCATGTGCAACGGTAGAAGCTATTGCTCCTCTTTTTAAGCCAAACCCTTTTATAAATGCCACTGATGGTTTGCTTTCATTATAACGGTTCTGAACAACTATTTTTAGTATGTCGTTCTCTGTACTTGTTGTAATATAGCCATCCACAGCATCCATATCAACAATTTCTTTTTCCGTAATTAACTGGCCATCAATTGCTTTTATGACATTTACCTTTTCTGTTTCTGCCGGTACCCTTAAATCTAAAGGATTAAGCTCGGGACATTCAAAATGATTTACATCTTTCTCTTTAACCTTCTCTATGAAAGACTCGCCATTTTCA
>JAWOBS010000292.1:0-8873 GCA_046484145.1 Bacteroidales bacterium | reverse complement strand
CTGATACCCGATACCTGAGACCTACCGTCCCATAAATTCCTCTATTTCTCGCACTTGCTTTGGTAAATGGCCGGATAACAAATTATAACCTTCCTCTGTTATTAATACAACATCTTCAATCCTCACTCCTATTCCTGAATACTTTTCATAAATAGGTCTAACTTTTTCTGCGAACTCATCTAGTTCTTCTGCAGTAGCTATATCTCCAAAAAGGTCATGAAGATGATTGAGCTTATTTTCCATAAAATACAAACCCGGCTCCATTGACAACACCATACCGGGTTTAAGGTCTCTACCCCTAAACTCAGGGCTTAAAATATGCTCATCCCTGTTATTTATATCAAAATCGCCATAAGAGCCAACATCATGAACATTCAATCCAATATAGTGGCTAGTTCTATGTTGAATATAAAAACGCTTTTGCCACCATTTCGTAGTATCAGTTATTAGTCCCATATTATACAAACCTTCTACCATCACACTATTAGCTTTATGATTAGCATCCAGTACTTTTTTATTGGGATTTAACTCTTTTACACCTTCTTCAAATGCCTTCAAAACTAATTCATAAATAATTCTTTGCTCGTCATTAAATTTTCCGGAAACAGGAACTGTCCTGGTAATATCGGCAGAATAACCGGCTTTACTTGCGGCACCTATATCCACCAATAATAAATCACCGTGCTGCATTTCCCTGTTATTCTTGTAATGATGTAATATTGTGGCATTAGGGCCTGAGCCAACAATAGAATAAAAGCCAACTCCTAATCCATTTTTTCTATAAACATACTCTATTTCAGCTTGTGCTTCGTACTCTTTTTGTCCCGGGCTGACAGTTTCCCATACTCTTTGGTGAGCAAAAGCCGTTATTTTTGTTGCCTGTTTAATCTGTGATATTTCCCACTCATCTTTTACAACCCTCATTTCATGAACAAAAGGATCCAGTTCGGCAAAATCAACACTTCTGCCTTGTTCTCTAAAAAGTTCAATCAAATCAGCTTTAATAATATCATCACCGGAATGGATATACACTTTATTTTTATTCTTTACCAGATCCGGCAAAATAGTATTAAACAAATTAATATCATACGCATTATCAGCTTTAAACTTTTCAACAGCTCCTTCCAGCCCATGAAGTTCTCCTGTCCATTGAGCTGCATAAAGATTATACGGCTCAACAAAAAAGTGGAAATTCTGTTCTGCACCGGGAATTAAAACTGCAATTCCTTTCCTCTCGTCAAAACCTGTGATATATCTAAAATCATCAGCTGCAGATGAGGAAATAATAATCACACCGTCATTGATTTCCTTAATAAGCCTGGTTCTACGTTTTTTATAAACCTCGGGCTCAAAATCCGGCTCTTCTATTTCATATCTGTATTTTTCCGGCAATACACATGGCCTGTCTCTACGTTCAAACATAGTTTTCAATATTACAATTTGGACAATAATAACAACAAGTAGCAAAATAATAATCAGGTATCTTTTCATAATATGACGTCTTTTTATTAAAAATCATTACAAGTTAATTAAATAAAAACATAAAAAAGATTTCAAAGTATAATTAAATATAGGCAAAATTTATTCTATGGAATTATCTCGCCTGTAATTCTTAATCGAATAGTATTATGGCTGCTATTAGAATGTATTGTAAGAATTCTTTCAAACTTTCCAATTCTGGAAGTATCATATTTAATATTAATAATTGCACTTTCACCCGGAGCAATTTCCTGCCGCGGGTATGAAACAACCATAAGGCCGCAACTACCTCTCACATTGGCAATTCTCAAAACCCGTTCTCCTTTATTGACAACAGATATTTCTTTTGTCAGCTTAGCTCCATGAGACACTTTCCCGAAATTTATCACAGAATCTTCAACAAAAATTACGGGCTCCTCTGCATTATGCTCATTAATATTTTGAGCCGCAAGGAAATAAATGTTTGTTACAAAAAAGGCTGTTATAATCACCAAATACTTCATTCTAAAAGACATATTAAAACAATGAATAAATTACTTTTGAGGAATAAGGTCATTTTCAACTATTATTCCACCATCAATACTAATAACGCTTCCTGTAATCCATGATGCTTTCTCGGACAATAAAAACTCAACTATTTCAGAAATATCTTCAGGCTCACCTACCCTGCCAATTGGATATCGTTTTGCTGATTTTTCAATCATCTGATCATAAGCTTTTTTGTCTTCAAAGATTTTATTATCGAGGTGAATATTTGTTTTCACAAGTCCGGGATTAACAGAATTAACCCTGATTTTGTATGGCCCCAGGTCACCTGCCAGGAAGCGTGTCATCATATCAAGACCTGCTTTAGAAACCGAATAGGCAATGCTGGTCCCCGGTTTCAGACCTGCAACCGAGGATATATTGACAATTGAAGCACCTTTGGCTTTTTTTAAAAGTGGCAGCAAAGCTTTAATAACAATATACGGGCCTGTCAGGTTCACATCCATTAAAGAGCGCCAGCTGTCAACGCTGATTGTTTCAATAGTTCCTTTATTAAGCACTGCGGCACTATTAACGACACCGTGCAACACTCCATATTTATTTTTAATATGTAAGGAAAGCCTTTCCATATCTTCCTGGCTTGAAGTATCGCCAGTAAGAAAGTCAACCTTCTCTGAAAGTTGGGGCATTTGTTTCAGGGCTCTATCAATTTTATCTTTACTTCTGCTAAGTGAAACAACAATATTGCCTTTCGCGGAAAGTGCATTTACCACTGCTAACCCTATACCTGAGCTACCACCGGTAACAAGAAATATTTTCTTATCCATATTGTGAATTTTTTATTATATCAAAAAGTGCAATTTACAAAAATCACCTGTTAAATAAAAGGCCGATTTGTAAAACCGGGCTTTGATAGTTCATTTTATCACCAAAAAAATAGCTTATTTGAGTAGTCAGCAACAAACGTGATGTAAGTTCATAATCAACACCAACAAAAGGTACGTAGACAATAGTTCCGAAATCATATAAAAAAGCATCTGCAAGCTCATTTGCATTTTGGCTTTCTATATGCAAATTATTTATGTTTCCCCTGCCGGCTCCCAATGAAGCGTTATAGCGCCATCTTCCGGATTTATGAGTAAAGCCAATAAACAAACCGCCATGTCCCAAATTTACGTAAGAATCATCAGAGCCTTCGGTTTTGTATGCGGCCCTCTGACTGCCACCATAAATACCTGTGGCAAAATTTGACCCAATATAAAAACGCAGCATTCCTCCTATTCCGTTTCCATAAGTAGAATAGCTCCCATGTGCATTTTGCCAATTAACCACTGAGGGCTGAATGATATGCATTCCACCGGAATAAATGTTTTTATTAGAGTTATCCTTCTCTGCTTTAGCATTCAATGCGAACACTACTATCAACGTAAAAAATAATATAAATCTCATCAGTATATTTTTGTTCACTGCAAAATTATTAACAAAAATGAAACACTAATGAAAGTAATCATTAATAAATCAGAAACTCTCATTTTTTTATAACAGCCTTAAGAAGTATAAAAAAAAATTAACATAAATCCTTTGGATATTCAATCAATAATAAAAAAAGGCCACAAGTGGCAAACACTTGCGGCCTATACACATAGCGGGCACTTAGAAAGTTTTAAAACTCTCTGAAGCTATATCTGAGGGCAAGTCTAAACCCAACAATAAGCTCACTATTTGTATCACTTTCGTATTCATAAAGTGGTAAAATCGGATGACTTGATTCGCCATCTGTGTTGGAATAATGCCAACTTATTGATGGACCGGCTATCAAATGCAACTTAGGAGCTAAAACAAAGCCAAAAGTCGGCGACAGGGAGCTTGTTTTATAAAAATCTTTGCCCAATGAATTTACAGTGTTTAATTCAGGGTTAAAATAAAACGCATCACTTATAGAAATTATTGACCCTAGCCCAACTCCTGTTGCAAAGCCTCTTTTCATTCCGGGATTATATGAAGCAATTAAAGATGTGTAAAAATGCTTAACCCCTGTTTTAAATGAAACACTGATTGGAAACATTTCATTAGCACTAAGTTCAATTGCCTGGAAACCGTTATGTCTTACAAAAGATAAGAAACCTATCGGGATACCTGTTTCAAGGGTGTCAATAACATTAATAAAACCAAGCTGTAGGCCGGATAATTTCCTGGAGAGGTTAACAAAGCCAAACTGCGCACCTTTGATTTCTTTTGCACTCGTATTAATAAAACCCGCCTGAATCCCTGAGCTTTCCTTAATAACAGTATTTACAAACCCAAACTGAGCACCTTTCATACCTCCTGCAGTTGTATTTAAAAAGCCTGCTTGAATACCACCCGTATTACTGCCAACAGTATTTATGAAACCATATTGCAAGCCTTTTAAAGATGCCCCGGTAGTATTAAAAAAGCCGGCTTGCAAACCTGAGGTGTTGGCTCCAACTGTGTTAATAAAGCCCAGTTGAGCACCCGAAAGATTTTTGCAATTAGTATTTACAAAACCCAACTGAAGATTCTTATGATCTCCTTTGGCTATATTAACAAAACCAATCAGGGGAGCATTGAACCCGTCAGGAACAGCATTAAAGGCTACAGTATAAATTACAGGATCTTTAGCATCTTGGTCCGTATCCTGAGCTTTTAGGCTAGTGTGGAAAATTGTTGAACATGATATAAGAATAATTGCTAGTTTTTTCATAATTGTATATTTTTTATTAGTTAATAAATTAGTAAAATGTCTAGTTATAAATAAAAATTCCTCCATTACTATGAGCAAAAGTATTGGAGGAATATAAGTACAACAATAAAACATTATTGAATGACGGGTTTTTTACTTTGAATGCTGGTTATGCAATGTTAATATAACTCATCCCGGATCATGTCTTTCCTTATATTACTTTCCTTCGAGCTTTTTTATATAGGTAGCTACTTTATCAATGTACACCAAGACAATAACATCAGGCAGCTTTAGATAAGGATTTATTCTATAAGAGAAAAAGAGAGACCAAAATTACAAGCAATCCAAATAAACCAGCGAATATATCAACGACAACAATTTTCTTCCCATTGTTTTTATTAAGCATCCCGGCAACCCATTTTTGAAATCTTTGATAATCAAGAATAAATACAATTGCTTTTAAAGCAGTCAGGGAAAATAAAATACTTATGTAAATAGAATATTTTATTTCAGTAGTAAGCTCCATATACCATGTAAAGCCTACCAGTAGAAGGCCTATAATTGCAGCTACAAGAATCCATGCTGGCCTCTTTTTTGAATAAGCTTTAGCAATAAACTTGTTTTCGTCCCATGGTAAAACATGCATATAAACCGGCTTCAAAAAAGCTACTAATCCAAAGCCAATACCTAAAATTTGAAAGTAATTCATTTTTTTGTAGTTTTTATGTTTAGGCAAATATAAATCAAGGCTTTTTCAACATAAAAAAAAACTAAATGAATGACGAAAAAACCAGCTTGAATGAGAATATATTATCACAAACGTTAATGGCGAAAAACTTAAAAAGGAAATTTTAATTAATTTATTCAACACCCCCAAGCCACTTTTTAAATGCAGAAGCTTTATCCAGACTAACCAAAACATCGCCTTCGGGCTCTGGGACAATATCGAGTTTTAACCTGCTGGTAGAGTATATGTGAACATCTTTTATGGCTTCAAGAGCAACAAGCATCTGGCGATTAATCCTGAAAAAGTTTTGGGGGTTCAACTCTCCTAAGAGTGCATCAAGGCTATAATCAACATAATATGCACTGCCATCATACAAATAGGCAGTAGTAAAACCTTCTTCGCTCTTGAAATATCCAATATCTGAAGTGGCAAAAGTTTTAATTTTTTGACCAACTCTAACAGAAAATCTTTCTTTGTAACTCTCACTATTTTTCACTATCAGGTTATATAGCTTATGCAATTCCTGATCAGCATTACTGTCCCCTTTAAAGTCATGATATTTCTTAAGGGCTGCATTTAGTTCTTCCTGCACGATAGGTTTAAGCAAATAATCAATACTTTTCAGTTTAAATGCTTTAATTGCATACTCATCAAAAGCAGTTGTAAAAATAATTGAACTGTTGATTTTTACATTTTCAAAAATGGCAAAGCTGAGGCCGTCCTCAAGATGTATATCAAGAAATATCAATTCGGGTTGTTCATTATTTCCAAACCACTCAATAGAATCTTCAATGGATTCCAACTGCGCTAATATTTCAATATTATTGTCATAAGTAAGAATCATTTTCTTTAATCTTTCTGATGCCAGAACTTCATCTTCTATTATTACTACTTTCATATTGTAAATTTTTAATTTGCTTTCTTAGTTTTTTATGAATGGAATTTTTGCAATAAACTGCTTGTCAGTCATTTCAAACATCGGCTCTTTATCGCAAAGTAATTTATAGCGTTTACTAATATTATCCAATCCAATGCCGGTTGATTTCCTCTGAATGTCTCTGTTTTGCAAGTTATTAATCACATAGAGATAATTATCATCAACATATAAGTCAATAATTAAAGGACTTTTTTTCGAAAAAGAATTGTGCTTAATTGCATTTTCAATTAGCAATTGCAAGGCTAAAGGCACAACATACAAATCAGGATTAGTATCATCAAATCCAATATTCACAAACACTTTATCAGCAAAACGTATATCAATTAAAAACACATAAGCATTTAAGAACTCCATTTCGGTTTTAAGAGTCACAATGTCTTTGTCTTTATTTTCCAACACATAACGATATACTTTTGATAACCTTTCAGTAAACTTCTCAGCAAGATCAGCGTCTACTTTAATCAATGAGGTTAAAACGTTAAGGCTGTTAAATAAAAAATGAGGATTAACCTGTTGCTTAAGGACTTCGAATTGTGATTGCAAATTTTCTTTCTGCAATTTCAACAATTGAGTATTTGCCTTTGTAAGTTGTGCAGTTCTTTCTTCTATCTTTTGTTCAAGTTCTTTATTAAGATTTTCCAGCTCCTGCTTTGCTTCATGCAAAGCTTTCTCTGCAATTATTTTCTCGGAAACATCTGTTGTAATTCCATCAAGATAAATAACATTTCCTTCTTTATCGGATACCGGTTGGCCATTTTCATTTACCCAAACAATATTGCCATTTTTATGAATAATACGAAATTCTATTGAATAGGGCTTTTTATCTTTCACACATTCACCCACATACTTTTCCAAATATTCCAAATCATCAGGATGTACAATATCTGTAAAACTCATATTCTTGTTATCAATAAAATCAGTTGCATAATAACCTGTAATATCAAAAATCTTATCGCTATAAAATTTTGTAGTAAACTTTTCATCATTCAGGCATCTTGAAACAGCTCCAACAAGATTAGATATTATATTATTTACTAAACCGCGTGTTTCTTCCAGTTCAAGCTCTGCTTGCTTTTTAACAGTAATATCTGTAATAATCCCATCAATATAAAGGATATTGCCGCTTTCATCATAAACGCCTTTTCCTGCTTCATGAACCCATACAACATTTCCATTCCTATGCATAATTCTATATTCCAGGTCAAACTGTGTCCTGTCAGAAATTGCCTTAGATATTTGATTGTTTACGAATTCAATATCATCCGGGTATATGATTTTGTTATAAGTCAGATTATTATCAGCAACCAAATCCTGCGCTTTATAACCACAAACATCTTCAATTTGCTCACTTACAAACAGCATAGTCCACTTCTCATCGGGCAAGCATCTGTATGTAAACCCTAACAAATTAGATATAATACTTTTTAGTTGTTCTTTGCTATCTTCAAGTTGACTTGCCAGCTTGTCTTTTTTCTTTATTTCATCAGCAAGTTCTTGGTTTAAGGCTTTTTCCTTGTCTATAAGTTGCTTTGCAAATCTGTTTTTCTCCTGTTCAATATTAAATTCTGTATCAAGTTTTGCTTTTTCTTTTGTATGAAGTAACTGTTTATCAAGAAATTTAAAAACAGAAATTTGGAAATAAACACAAAGCAAACCAATAAATGATATATAGAAAGATTTAAAAATTTGCGATGTTGGTGAAAGTGAAAGATATTCATTGTAAAACTCGGTCTGCTCAAAATAGCTGGCAAAATATATCATATTATAACCCAGTACTGATATAAATATCAAATAAATTAACAGCCCTTTATCAAGCCTAAATGTGTATATAAGGAAAAATACCGGAAAGAAAAAAATCGTTGCCGCTGCTGACACTGCAGTATAATCTGACATCTGTGTCATCCCATATATGTGATAACAAATAACAGCAACATCAAATGTTGCACTCACAAATTTCAAAAACCTGGGATCGTACTTTTTAAAGAGGGCTATATGAAAACCTGTATTTGAGATTATATACAAAAAAAGCAAAAGCAGGGCTTGTTTTGACACTTCTGTGTAGCCAAGATAAAACTGCGCTGCTAAAAGAACTGCCAATATTGATATAAAAGCCCACCTGAAATACACAGATATGCGGGCACCTTTCATACGCTCCTCTAATAAAAGTTCTTCGGGGATATTATTATTTGGCTTCACGCTTGATTTTCTTCAATTATTAATAAAAATAAACTTATGTTGGATCTATATTACTCAATAGCCGCAAAACTTGCCAAAGTTATAAAACAATATGTCTTATCCATGAAAATCTATTAACATAACTAATGCTGTCACTTCTTCTGCTTCGTTTTTGCATTGCCTATCATAGCGCCAAAAACAATACCCAATCCGGCTCTATCCGTCTCTCCGCCAGTAGTCTCGACGCTACCGAACTTGCCCTTATAGACCGATCCGTTGTTGTCGGTAATGGACAGCTTGTTGCCTTGCTGTTGCACTGCGAAGGTGTAGATCGTTATCCCCGTGGTTCCTGGATGCGCGGATCTGGT
>JAWOBS010000072.1:0-3950 GCA_046484145.1 Bacteroidales bacterium | reverse complement strand
CTTTTGCATTGCAACAATAAAGAATCTGCAATTTTTAATATAGACTTGGATAAAATTTAAGAAAGAAATAATGCAATGGCTATTAATGTTCAAAATATCAGGGAAGAATTTCCAATATTAAACCAAAAGATTTATAATCATCCACTGGTTTACCTTGACAATGCTGCGACAACCCAAAAACCAAAAGTAGTTACTGACCGAATAATTAAATATTACGAGAGTGAAAACTCAAATATACACAGGGGGACTCATTATTTAAGCCAAATAGCAACGGAGGCTTTTGAAAATACAAGGAAAACTATACAGTCATTTCTTAATGCCTCAAAGTCTCATGAGATTATTTTTACAAAGGGTACCACAGAATCTGTTAATCTTGTTGCCTCTTCTTTTTCGAAAGAATTTCTTAATAAAGGTGATGAAATAATTATCTCTGCAATGGAACATCATTCAAACATTGTTCCATGGCAAATGGTTTGCGAAGATAAAGGAGCCGTTTTGAAAGTGATTCCTATGAATGATAATGGAGAACTTATCATTGAGGATTATAAAAAGCTAATAAATGAAAGGACAAAAATCATTGCAGTAGCTCATGTCAGTAACTCTCTCGGAACAATCAACCCAATAAAAGAAATTATTAAAATTGCTCATAAAAATAATATACCGGTACTGGTTGATGGAGCACAAGCTGTACAGCACATTAGTGTTGATGTTCAGGATTTGGATTGTGATTTTTATTGTATGTCTGCACATAAAATTTATGGGCCTATGGGAGTAGGTGTTTTGTATGGAAAAGAAGAATGGCTGGAGAAGTTACCTCCTTACCAGGGTGGCGGAGAAATGATACAGGATGTAAAATTTGACAAGACGACTTTTAATGAATTACCCTTTAAGTTTGAAGCCGGAACTCCCAATGTTGGGGCAGTTTTGGGCTTTGAGGAAGCAATAAAATTTGTAACAGATCTTGAAATCGTTAATATTGCACAACATGAGACAAATGTTTTAAGCTATGCTTTTGAAGAATTAAAAAAGATTGACAGGATCAGGTTTATAGGTAATGCATCAGAAAGAACAAGCCTTATATCCTTTATTTTTGATGATATTCATCCTTATGATACAGGAACAATTTTGGATAAACTAGGTGTGGCTGTGCGTACCGGACATCATTGCGCCCAACCCGTAATGGATTTTTTCGAAGTTCATGGTACAGTTCGCTTATCTGTTGGAGTTTATAACACAACTGAAGAAATTGATATTTTAATTAAGGGCTTAAAGAAAATCCGTGAAATGTTTTCATAGATTTGTAATAATTTATTAAAAAAATGCAGAATAAAACCCCAATGCAAATACAGCGATCTCTAAATGTTGTATTTAGCTTTTTCTTTCTATCAGTAATTGTAGTCTTGCTTATTAGTTCTTTTGTGGTTAAGCAGTATGGCCCATTAATGGATTTAACCGAAAGCAGTATTGATATTCTTAAGTATGTTGCGATATTTAGCTTGGTGATACATCTGCCACTTGCTTTTTATCTGCCGCAAAAGGCGATTAGAAAAATTGACAACAATATACCTCTTAAAAACAAAATGTACTTTTACTACAAAGCTTTATTTCTCAGATTTGCAATTATTACTTCTGCACTGATTATTATTTGCTTGTTTTTTGTGTTTACGGCAGATACAAACATTATCTATATAGCTGCTATGGGCCTGATATTTTTTTTAATTAGCAAACCGAATCCATTTAAAACCGCTACCGACCTTAATTTAAAAGGTGAAGAAAAGAATCAACTTTTTGAATCAAAATAGTATAAAATCAGTAGTTATGGAAATTAAAGAGATTGAAAATGAGATAATTTCAGAGTTTGAAATGTTTGAGGATTGGCTAGATAAGTATAATTACATTATTGAGATGGGTAAGTCTGTCCCGAAAATTGATGATAAGTATAAAAGCGATAAATATCTTATAAATGGGTGCCAGTCGCAAGTATGGTTATATGCTGAATATAAAGATGGAAAAGTTTTTTATACCGCTGATAGTGATGCATTAATAACAAAAGGAATTATGCAGTTGCTTATAAGAGTTTTATCAGGGCAGAAGCCCGATGATATAGTTAATGCGGAACTTGATTTTATTGATGATGTTGGATTAAAAGAACATCTTTCTCCAACCAGGTCTAATGGCTTATCAAATATGATCAAGCAGATGAAGTTGTATGCCCTGGCTTTTAAAAGTAAACATGATAAATAATTATTATTATGAATGTTGACAAATCTAAAACAGAGAAAAAGATTATAGAGGCATTAAAAACTGTTTATGATCCGGAAATGCCTGTTAATGTTTATGATCTTGGATTGATTTATAATATTGATATTTCCGATACAGCTTCCATAGATATTACCATGACCCTGACAAACCCCAATTGTCCGGTTGCAGATAAAATTCCTAATGATGTTAAAAATGCTGTTCAAAACATTAAAGAGGTTAATGCAGTGAATGTTAATTTGGTTTTCGAACCGCAATGGACAACTGATATGATTTCTGATGCTGTGAAATTGGATTTAGGCTTATTATAAAAACACAAATAAATAATAATAATTCTGACTTTTTCTTACAAAAAGATTGTAATTTTGAAGCAAAATCATAACTAAAATAATTCACTTTAATAATAATTATTATGAATTTTCCTGAAAATTTACTTTACACAAAAGACCATGAATGGATAAGAGTCGAAGGAGACGAAGCTTTCGTTGGTATTACAGATTTTGCTCAAAATGAGCTTGGCGATATTGTTTATATCGAAGTTGATAGTGTTGGTGAGAACTTAGAGCGTGAAGAAGCTTTTGGAACCATTGAAGCTGTAAAAACAGTTTCTGATCTTTTTATGCCACTGTCAGGTGAAGTTCTTGAGTTCAACACTGCAGTTGAAGATACTCCTGATATTGTTAACAAGGATCCATATGGTGAAGGATGGATTGCAAAAATAAAAATTTCCGATAAAAGCCAACTGGAAGAATTGCTTTCTCCGGAGAAATATAAAGAGCTGGTTGGATAGTTCTTTACCTAATCTTCGCCTAAAGTGAAATGATTATAAAAAGTTTTATTCCTGCAATTTTGTGGGGGCTGGTAATTTTTTTTATTATTAGCCTACCTGTTGATGCTATGCCTGACAGTGGGTTCTTAGATATCCCATATTTTGACAAGGTAGTTCATACAACAATTTTTATGGTTTTTGCGTTTTTATTAGGAGTTGGGTTTTATTTCAGAAATGCATCTCTAAAAAAGCACAATAATATCAGCATCGTTAAAGTTCTTATTATAGCCATTGTTTATGGTGGAATCACCGAAATCTTGCAGGAAATGCTTTTTAGTAGCCGCAATGGAAGTTTTTCTGATTTTGTTACAAACGTGATTGGCTCTTTATTGGGAATCTTGATTTGCAAATATTTTATATTCGCAGGATATATTAAAGTATTTAAGTTTTTGAAAAAATAAAAAAGTATGTAATTTTATTTTTTGTATATTAGCGCACTCGAAATTAATTAAATAATATATTGCATAAAAGCAGTAACTTTTAATAAATAAATTGATATGGAAATAAAAAAAGCACCCAAAGCTGATCTGGAGAACAAAAAGAGTTTGTTCCTTCAGATAGGAATTGTCCTGACTTTGGTAGGTGTTCTGGTTGCTTTCGAATGGAAAACATACGAAAGGCCTGAATACGATTTGGGAACCATGGAGATGGATTTTATAGAGGAAGAAGATATTCCAATCACCAAACCGGAAGAGCCACCACCGCCACCTCCACCGGAGCCTTCAACTGAACTCGTTATTGTTGATGATGATGTTGAGATTGAGGAAGAGTTTGTGGTAGATGTTGAAGCACCAGCCGAAACAGAAGTTCAGGAGTTTACACCTGTATTTGTTGAAGAGGAAGAGGTTGAGGAGGATTATAT
>JAWOBS010000223.1:0-4463 GCA_046484145.1 Bacteroidales bacterium | reverse complement strand
TTTTGATGATAATGGCAAGATTCTAAATAGCTATGAGTTTGATTTTAAAATAAGATCTTCTGTTCATTTTACAGATTATAATGGACATGATTTTTTGGCTATCTCAACTATGGAAAACGGAGTCTTTCTGTTTGATAGTGATATTAACCTTGTTAAACAGTTTCCTGATTTGTCATTCACTAATGCGTTTTTAATTGATGACATTAATCATGATGGACATGATGAGTTGGTTAATTTTGATTTGCAGAATAATCAACTAAAAGTTTTTAGAACATCATTCAGAAATTGTGCATCAGAGAAATTGGATTTGCCGGTTATAAATCCAAGTAGATTCTGTATGTCATTAATAAAGAAAGCAAATGAGTATTCTGAGATTTCAATGCAAGTTGATTCATATCACTTAATGTTTAAATACAGGGAAAACCCATTCTATTATTTTAATCATTTTTTGTTTTGGCCAATTTATTTTAGCATTTTAGGCTTTGTTTTTCTAAACAAAAAGATTTTTGACAAGCAAATCAACAAGAAGCATAGAATTGAAAAGAAATTGTCAGCCCTGCAATTAAAGTTGTTCAAAAAATTAATCGACCCGCACTATTCAATGAATGTTATAAATTCTGTTATTATTGCGTTAAATAATAATGAAAAAGATGTGGCTGTTAAAAACTTACAGAGATTTGCGAAATTGCACCATTCCATATTTTTTACTGAAAATAGTATCCAACATAACATCGAAGATGAAATCTCTGTTGTAAAAGAATATATGGATTTTGAAAAATCACGGGATAATAGCAAGCTGTTATATCAAATAAGCCTTGATGCAAATGTTTTAGCCAAACAAAAAATCCCTAAATTGTTGATTCTGGCATTTGTATATTATTCATTAAATAGTGAATTGATAAATATAAAAGATGACAGTAAGATTGAGATAAAAATTACTCAAAGAAATAAAAGGCTGGAAATAATCATAATGGATAATATAATTAAAAAACCTATATATAATATTCAGAATAATCAAACTGAAACTAATTTGCTGGATTCTCTAAATAGTTATATTTTACATTATAACTCATTATATAATGAAAAAATAACATTAACTACTTCACATACACACGATGATAATAAAATGATATCAGGTTCTAAAGTTATTATAACTAAATCAGGTATTAAATAACAACTCTATTGTTATATAGCTTTCACAATACTACAACATTTTTTTTATGAAATGCTGTAACTGAAATGTCATGGACTTGTTCTGAAAAACAGAGGTTTACAGTCTGTTGAAAAACAAAAGGATAAATAATATTCTATTTTAACAAATAACTTTTCAAAAACACTTCATTTATAAAAATATTTTAATAATTTTGTGCCCCCCAATATCAGTATTATTAGTTTTTGATATTCAGTTGGTTTTAACGGAGATATATTTTTTAAACAGACATATTCACATCTGTTTTTGCAAATTAGTTTGGGTTGTTAAAAAAAAAATAAAAACCTTATTGGTTTTATGAAAATAACCCTTACCTTTGCACTCCTTTAAATGTGGATGAATTATATTAAATGCTTAATAAATAAGAGTTTTTACAACAAATAAACAGGAAATATGCCAACAATTCAACAATTGGTGAGAAAAGGACGAAAAAGGGTTACTTATAAAAGTAAGTCACCTGCTTTAGATTCATGTCCTCAGCGTCGAGGTGTTTGCGTTAGAGTTTATACTACAACACCAAAAAAGCCTAATTCAGCAATGCGTAAAGTTGCAAGGGTAAGATTAACGAACGGAAAAGAGGTTAACTCATATATTCCGGGTGAAGGCCACAATTTGCAGGAACACTCTATTGTTCTGATTCGTGGTGGTAGAGTTAAAGACTTGCCTGGTGTAAGATACCATATCGTTCGTGGTGCTCTGGACACAGGTGGAGTCGAAGGACGTAAACAAAGAAGGTCTAAATACGGAACAAAAAGGCCTAAGAAATAATATATTATTTTGATTTTATAGTTAAATCCTTATATATAAATGAGAAAGTCAAAACCAAAAAAGAGAATTACACTTCCTGATCCAAAATTTAATGATCAGTTAGTAACGATGTTCGTCAACAATCTTATGTTGAGAGGGAAAAAAACTCTTGCTTTTTCTATCTTTTATGATGCTATTGAGATTGTAGCAGAAAAAACAAAAGAGGATGGCCTTGAAGTTTGGAAAAAAGCATTAGCTAATGTAACACCTGCTGTTGAAGTTAAAAGCCGCAGAATTGGTGGTGCAACTTTCCAGATCCCTGCTGAAATCAGGGCAGAAAGAAAAAGCTCTATTGCTATTAAAAACCTTATCAAGTTTTCAAGGAAACGTAATGAAAAAGGAATGGCTGCTAAGTTAGCCGGTGAGATTATGGCCGCTTATAAAGAAGAAGGTGCTGCTTTTAAAAGGAAAGAAGATACACACCGTATGGCTGATGCAAATAAAGCATTCTCTCACTTTAGATTTTAAAATTTAATATAATTTTTTTTGAGTATTATTATTAATGAACAGAAAGTTAGAACATACCAGGAATATAGGAATTATGGCTCACATAGATGCGGGTAAAACCACAACTACTGAGCGCATATTGTTCTATACCGGTATAAACCACCGGCTGGGAGAAGTACATGATGGTACGGCTACCATGGACTGGATGGCGCAGGAGCAGGAAAGAGGAATTACTATTACCTCTGCTGCTACTACTACTTTTTGGAAGTATAATAATAGTCAATATAAGATAAATATAATTGACACTCCGGGCCATGTCGATTTTACTGTGGAGGTTGAAAGATCTTTAAGAATACTTGACGGAGCTATTGCCCTGTTTTGTGCCGTTGGTGGTGTCGAACCGCAATCAGAAACTGTTTGGAGACAAGCCGATAGGTATAAGGTCCCAAGAATCAGTTATGTTAATAAAATGGATCGTGCTGGCGCCGACTTCTTTGCCGTGCTTGATGAAATTAAACAAAGACTCGGAATGAACGCTGTGCCTTTGCAAATTCCTATTGGCAGCGAAGAAGATTTTAAAGGTGTTGTTGATCTTATTACTGGTAAAGCTTTTATCTGGGATGCAAATTCTCTAGGTGATGTTTTTGTTGAAATTCCTGTTCCCGAAGATTTGACGGAAGTTGTGAAAGAATACAGAATGAAGCTTATTGAAGGTTGTGCCGAGGAAAGCGAAGAAATGCTCGATAAATTTATTGAAGACCCTGATAGTATTTCTGAAAATGAAATGCTTAAAATTATCAGAGACGCTACTATTGCCCTTAAAATCACACCTGTATTATGTGGCTCATCTTTTAAAAATAAAGGTGTACAATTACTGCTTGATGCTGTTTGTAAATATTTGCCTTCTCCTGTTGATGTGGATTCTGTTGTGGGTATTAACCCAAAAACAGAAAAAGAAGAAAGCTTATATGCCGACCCAAATGGCCATTTTGCTGCTTTAGCTTTTAAGATTGCAACTGACCCTTATGTGGGCAGACTGGCTTTCTTTAGAGTGTATAGCGGAAAACTTGAAGCCGGGTCATATGTCCTTAATGCATCTACCGGTAAAAAAGAAAGAATATCCCGCATCCTACAGATGCATGCAAATAAACAAAATCCCGTTAATGTAATTGAAGCCGGTGATATCGGTGCTGCTGTTGGATTTAAAACTATTCATACAGGCGATACACTTTGCTTTGAAAAGCATCCTGTTTTATTAGAATCCATGACTTTCCCTGAACCTGTTGTTAGTGTTGCAGTGGAACCAAAAACTCAAGCAGATGTTGATAAACTTTCGCTTGCACTGGGAAAATTGGAAGAAGAAGACCCTACTTTTAAGGTTAGGATAGACCAGGATTCCGGACAAACTATAATTAGTGGAATGGGCGAATTGCATCTTGAAATTCTTGTTGATAGATTAAAACGTGAATTTAATGTAGAATGTAATCAAGGCGCTCCGCAAGTTGCTTACAAAGAAGCTATTACATCTACAGTTGAACACAGGGAAGTCTATAAAAAACAAACAGGAGGACGTGGTAAATTTGCAGATATAGTTTTTGAAATGGGGCCGGCAGATGAAGATAAAACTGATTTGCAATTCATTAATGAAGTGAAAGGTGGAAATATTCCCAGGGAATTTATTACCGCTGTTGAAAAGGGATTTAAAATGGCCATGCAAAATGGTGTTTTAGCCGGATATAGTGTTGATAGCTTGAAAGTAAGACTTGTTGATGGATCATACCATAATGTGGATTCTGATTCCTTGTCATTTGAGCTTGCTGCTAAAGTAGCTTTTAAAAATGCTATGAAAAAAGCTAATCCTGTGCTGCTGGAGCCAATTATGAAACTGGAAGTTGTTACTCCGGATGAATATGTGGGAGATGTAACTAGCGATATTAACAGAAGAAGAGGCCATCTTGTTGGTATTACCTCAAGAAGTACTCACCAGGTTGTTAAAGCT
>JAWOBS010000192.1:0-17676 GCA_046484145.1 Bacteroidales bacterium | reverse complement strand
ACTATTATTACGATTTCTTTAATAGGATTGATAGGCATCCAGTTATACTGGATCAGGAATGCTATTGCTGTTAAAGAAGCTCATTTTGAAAATGGCGTAAGTGAAGCAATTACAAATGCTACATATAAGTTTAATAAAATTATTTTAGCACAAAAACTCTTATTTGAAGAAAAGCAAAGCCAACAATTAAATAGCTTTTTTAATTCTTTAGATTCCATTAATTACAGTTATTTAAACAAAATGAGGGATGATGAACCTGGGCATCTGGGAGAGGATGAAGATGACAATCCTGATATTTTTTATTTTGGTGGAGAATTTTATATGCATTTCAAGAACTCAAATGACATCAACAGGATCATACCTTCTGACACCACCTTTGCTACGCAACACAACCCCAGAGAGATTCCTGAACAAACTGGATACAGACAAACTCCTGCAATAACGAACTTCCGTAATACAGAAAATCTAATAGAAAAAAGCAAATTAATAAATGATATATTAACCGATTTGTTTTCAAGTGATAAACACCTCACTTTTGACAGTGCGCTTAACAAATCAGTTCTGGATTCATTAATTAAAACAGAGCTGAACAATTCAGGAATATTTGCAGATTATGAATTTGGAATATACAATCCAAAAAACAACAGCCTAGATTTTGAAAAAACAGGAAAACATTCAGACAAGCTTCTTAACAAGGGTTATGCATATAGCCTGTATCCAAGTACTGTTTTTAGGAACCCGGAATATTTGCTAATATATTTTCCCGGCCAAAAAAGATATATTTTAGCAGAGATGAATATAATGATGTTAGTTTCAACCATTCTCATTATAATCATCATTACTTCTTTTGCTTATACAATGTTCACTGTTATTAAGCAAAAAAAGCTTTCAATAATGAAGAATGACTTTATCAACAACATGACACATGAGCTTAAAACACCAATATCTACAATTTCTTTGGCTTGTCAGGCCCTTTCGGACAGAGATGTGCAAAAATCAGAAAAACTTTATCAAAACTATATAAACATTATTAATGAAGAGAATCAAAGACTCGAATCTATGACCGAGAAGGTTTTGCAAACTGCACTAATTGACAAAGGAAAACTAAATCTAAACAAAACCTATGTTGATGTTCACAAGCTTTTGTCCGATGCCATTAATAAAATTAGTTTACAAGTTGAAAGAACTGATGGTACTATTTCTACAAGCTTTTTAGCAAAACAGCCTGTGATTAAAGCTGATAAAATTCATCTTACAAACTGCTTTATAAATTTATTAGACAACGCAAATAAATACACTGAATCTTCTCCTTTTATTACAGTATCGACGCAAAATAATGACAAAGGAGTATTTATCAGTATAAAGGATAATGGCATTGGCATTAGTAAAGCAAGCCAGCAAAAAATATTTGACACATTATACCGAATTTCTACAGGAAATATTCATAATGTTAAAGGTTTTGGGCTGGGCCTGCCATATGTTAAAAGCATAATTGAATTACATGATGGAGAAGTTTTTTTAGAAAGTGAAATAAAAAAGGGTTCTACATTTACTATTTTTGTACCTTTCGATAATAATTCCTAAAAATAATAAGTCAAACCTATTATGATAAAACACACATATTATGGAAACTGAAAAAATGAAAATATTATTAGCAGAAGATGACCCCAATTTGGGAACAATATTAAAAGCATACCTGGAGGCAAAAGGCTTTACCGTGAAGCTTTATGTTAACGGTGAAGAAGCTCTTAAAGCTTATTTAAAAGAGCCTTTTGAATTTTGCATACTTGATGTAATGATGCCAATTAAAGATGGTTTTACTCTTGCAAAAGATATCAGGAAAATTGACAAGGATGTTCCAATACTGTTTTTGACTGCAAAAAATATGCAGGAAGATGTTATTGAAGGATTTAAGCTTGGCGCTGATGATTATCTTACAAAACCTTTCAGCATGGAAGAGCTGATGCTAAGAATAAATGCGATTAGCAGAAGATCTTCTGTAACTAAAAACCAGGAAAGTCAAAAAACATTTTTCCAGATTGGAAAATACACTTTTGATTATTCAAGACAAATCTTATCTTTTGAAGGAGAAGATCAAAAGCTTACATCAAAAGAATCAAGCCTTCTGAAAATGTTATGCGACAGAATGAATGATGTTCTGGACAGATCATTGGCTTTAAAGAGAATATGGCTGGATGACAATTATTTCAATGCCAGAAGCATGGATGTTTATATCGCAAAGCTAAGGAAATACCTTAAAAAAGACCCGGATGTAGAATTATTAAATGTGCATGGCAAAGGTTTTAAACTAATCGCCAACCAGGAATAATTCTCAATATGGATGCCCGTAACCGAAAAATATATTCGCTTACTGAGTTGGCGGCAAGCCTTAAAAGTGTTATTGAGAAAAACTACCAGGCACTATATTGGGTTAAAGCAGAAATTGCAAAATTAAATCATTATCCAAGAAGCGGACATGCATATCCGGAGCTTGTTGAAAAAGCCGGCAACAGATTAATTGCTCAATTCCGTGGTACAATATGGGCGGCAGATTTTAATTCCATAAACAATAATTTCATTAAAATAACGGGTGAACCCTTAAAAGATGGAATGCTGATTTTAGGCCGTGTTAGTGTGAGTTTTCACCCGGTGTACGGATTATCTTTGGCCATTATTGATATTGAACCCTCTTTTACCTTAGGTGAAATGGCTATAGAAAAAGCCAAAACTATTGAAAGATTAAAATCTGAAAACATTTTCAATAAGAACAAAGCTTTATCTTTTCCTCTTTTACCAAGAAAAGTCGCAGTAATTTCCGTTGAAACAAGTAAAGGCTATAGCGATTATAACCAAATATTAAATAACTACTCCGGTAAATACAAATTGTACAACAGGCTCTTTCCGGCAATTTTACAAGGCGACCAGGCTGTCAAAACAATTATTAAGCAATTAAGAATAATCAGAAAAAAGCATTATATGTTTGACACTATTGCCATTATACGTGGTGGAGGTGGTGACATCGGATTAAATTGCTATAATGATTATGAGCTTGCAAAAGAAATAGCCACATCCCCTCTCCCTGTCATCACAGGCATAGGACATTCAACAAACGAAACGGTTTCTGAAATGATTAGCTGGGCAAATAAAATAACACCTACAGATGTAGCATATTTTTTCCTGGGACATTTTGAAGAATACTATCAAAGAATAAAAGATTCAAAAACAAAGATTGTGTCACTCAGCAACAATATGTTATCTTCGGAACACAAAAACATAAATCAATTAGCCAAGCTTCTAATAAGCAATACAGTTAACACTACCGAAAGAAACAAAAGTACTGTAACAGGCCTTCAAAAAGCCATTGAATTATATACTCCTTCTTACCTGAGAAACTTAAATAACAAGCTAAATAGCTTTTCACAGGATTTAAGCCAGGTTCACAAAAGAAATTCCATTATACAAAATAACAGGCTGGATAATATTAAAAACAGAATTGAAAGAAACTCAATTGATCTTTTAAGAATTAACTCTGATAAACTTACAACTATAAAAAAGCATATACAGTTAGTCGATCCTGAAAACATTTTAAAAAGAGGCTATTCTATTACTTTATTCGAGGGAAAAGCATTAAAATCAACAAAAAATGTAAAAAGCGGTCAAATTATTGAAACTAAACTATTAGACGGAACTATTGAAAGTAAAATAATCAAAAATAAAAAATAATGGCACAAGAAATATCATATTCAGATGCGATTGCAGAATTAGAAAGTATTGTTGAAGAAATTGAAAACGAGAATATTTCTGTTGATATACTTTCTGACAAGGTGAAACGCGCAGCAGAGCTTATTAAAATATGTAAAAAAGCTTTGCAGCTTACCGACAAAGAAGTAAAACAAATACTTGAAGAACTAAAGGAGGAGTAATTTAATTGCAAGTTATTTTTAAATTTGCAATAAAAATTGTCATAACTCAGTTTCTATTTATACAATTGATTTTATTTATGATAAGGTTTAAGATAATCTTTTTAGCCCTGATGATGGTTCATCTGCTCAGTTTTTCCCAGGAAAAACAGGAGAAAAATACTGACAATGTTGTTGTTCACGATACTTTAATGAATTTTCTTTTTGAAGCACATAAAAAGGCAAATTTAACCAACAACAATATTAGCGGCTACAGAGTGCACATATATACCGATTCCGGCATTAGGTCAAAACTTCGAACTGATAGTGTGAAAACTGAATTTGACGAAGAATATCCGGAAATACGCGCCTATATTACATATGAAGAGCCCAATTACAGAATACGGGTTGGTGATTTTAGAACCCGCCTGGATGCAAGAAGATTTCTGCAAGTTGCCCGGAAAGACTACCCGGCAGCTTATATTGTGCCGGAAAAAATAAACTTTCCTGACTTTAATTAGAATTTTCATCTTTTCACATAAAACAGACATTCCGGTCTGAAAAAGACAAGACAAAAATCACATATATGTGATATCCTTCTTTTATAAAATAAATTTTTAACACAAAAAAACCCGGAAGGCTGACAATCCTCCGGGTTATATTTTAAAAAAATATTTATTAATTTCTATCCATCGCATTAAGGTCTTCGAAAGCAGTTATTAACCTTGCCCTCATACTTTCTTCACCTTTTCTCAGCCATGCCCTGGGGTCATACATTTTCTTATTAGGCTTATCTTCTCCTTCAGGATTACCTATTTGTCCTTGCAAATAATCTTCATTTTTCTTGTAATAATTTTTTACTCCTTCCCAAAAAGCCCATTGAGTATCAGTGTCAATATTCATTTTAATTACACCATAAGAAATTGCTTCTCTTATATCTTCACGTGAAGAACCTGAACCGCCATGAAAAACAAAATTTACCGGTTTTTCAACAGTATTAAATTCTTTTTTAATAAAATCCTGTGAATTTTTCAGAATTACAGGTTGCAGTTTGACATTTCCCGGCTTATACACTCCATGAACATTACCGAAAGATGCAGCAATAGTAAAATTCTTTGAAACACTACTAAGAGCCTCGTACATTTTTGCAACTTCTTCAGGTTGAGTATAAAGTTTTGAACTATCTATGTCGGTATTATCAACACCATCTTCTTCCCCCCCGGTAACGCCAAGTTCAACCTCCAGCGACATTCCGATTTTCGCCATTCTTTCAAAATATTTTTTGCTGATTTCAATGTTATCTTCCAGGGTTTCCTCACTCAAGTCAAGCATATGAGAACTATATAAAGGTTTCCCTTTTTCTTTAAAGTTTTTCTCTCCGGCATCAAGCAAGCCGTCAATCCAGGGCAGAAGCTTCTTAGCAGCATGGTCTGTATGCATTATGACTCTTACGCCATATTCTTTTGCAAGCAGATCAACATGTTGTGCCCCTGAAACAGCTCCAAGCACAGAAGCTTTCATATTATCATTCGACAATGATTTTCCTGCAAAAAACTGTGCGCCGCCATTTGAAAACTGGATGATAACAGGCGAATTGGCATCGCGGGCTGCCTCTAACACAGCATTTATGGAGTTTGTTCCCGTAACATTAACAGCGGGCAAAGCATATTGCTGCTGTTTTGCTATACGGAAAATTTCTTGTACATCATCTCCGGTCACTAAACCGGGTTTAATGTGGCTTAAATTCTTTACTGACATAGTCTCTTATTTTAGGTTTATATTATTTTTAACGGATTTTACTTTTCTCACAAATTTAATCTTTTTAATATGATTTAAAAAATAGATTCGTTTATGTTTTTGTTTAAAATACATAATGCTATTAAATTGGGAATAACTAACTTTGCCTATCCTTATAAACAAAATAAACATACAACATTCAACCATTAATACAGTTATAATATAAAAACAAAAAACATGAAAAAACAACTGATAATTATTCTGCTTGCATTCGGGATGATTGCTTGTAATGGAGTCAGTGAAGAAGAACATGAAAAAGTATTAATTGAAAAAGAATTATTGGAAGCTGAAGTACAAGAAAGAGACAGTTCACTGAATGAGTTTTTCTCAACTCTAAACAGCATTGAAACTAACCTTGCCATTATTAAATCCAAAGAGAATATTATCTCAGAAGAAACTTCATACAGCCTTGAAGGTAGAGAAGATGTAAGAGAACGGATTAATGAAGATATTATCCTTATTGGAGAATTAATGGAAAAAAACCGACAGTTAATTACAGAGCTTAATCAAAGCCTGAGAAAATCCAACACAAGGATTAAAGAGCTGGAAAACATGGTGGAGAGACTTACAAAACAGCTGGAAGAAAAAGAAATTGAGATCATGGTTCTAAAGGATGAATTAGCAAAACTAAATTTCCAGGTAGATGTTTTAACTGCAAAGGTTGATGATCTGGAGGAGGAAAAAAGATTAAGAGAGCAACATATTGCGGAAAAAACTAATGAACTTAACACCGCCTATTATGCAATTGGGTCACGCAAAGAACTAATGGAAAACGACATTATAAGCAGGGAAGGCGGTTTTCTTGGCATTGGAAGAACATCTGTCTTGCAGCCTGATTTTGATGATTCTTATTTTACAAAAATTGACATAAGAGATGCAAGAGAAATCTTAATAATCGGCGATAAGCCAAAAATCATCACCTCTCACCCCAGTAATTCATATAGCATAAATGAAGATGGTGATAATTATTACATTGAAATAAATGACATCAACAAGTTTTGGAGTGCTTCAAGATATCTTGTAGTTGTTATAGATTAATTTTTAATATTTTTGCACAATTCTAAAATTTTAAAACAAACAGATGAGAAGAAGTATAGTAAAAGACCTGCTGAAAAACGGAGAAAAACACCTCAATAAAGAAGTTAACATAAAAGGCTGGGTTAGAACTAAAAGAGGAAATAAAAATGTTGCATTTATTGCTGTAAATGATGGCTCTATTATCCATAGTATACAAGTTGTTATAGATATTGCAGAATTTAATGATGAGGCAACTATAAAAAAAATAACAACTGGCGCATGTATCTCGGCTACAGGCACATTAGTTGAATCAAAAGGTCAAGGACAAGCTGTTGAGATTCTTGGTAAGAAAATCGAAGTATATGGTGAAGCAGACCCTGAAAAATATCCATTACAGAAAAAAGGCCATTCTTTGGAGTTTTTACGTGAAATCGCACATTTGAGGCCACGTACAAATACTTTTGGTGCTATACTTCGGCTAAGACATGCTTTATCTTTTGCTATCCATAAGTTTTATAATGATAATGGATTCTATTATTTGCACACTCCTATTATTACCGGGTCTGACTGTGAAGGTGCAGGGGCAATGTTCAGGGTAACTACTTTAGATCTCAGCAATCCTCCTAAAACTAAAGATGGTAAAATTGATTATTCACAAGACTTCTTTGGAAAAGAAACAAACCTGACAGTTAGCGGACAGTTAGAAGGTGAGCTTGGAGCATTAGCACTATCAAACATATACACTTTCGGCCCTACTTTTCGTGCAGAAAATTCTAACACAACAAGGCACTTATCAGAATTCTGGATGATAGAACCTGAGATGGCATTTTATGATATTGATGACAATATGGATCTTGCTGAGAATTTTCTAAAATATCTAATTACTTATGTCCTTGATAACTGTTTGGATGATTTAGAATTTCTACAAAAAATGTACGACAAAGAACTTATTGACCGCTTAAAATTTGTTACTTCAAACACTTTTAAGCGTCTTACTTATACCGAAGCTATTGATATTCTGGAAAAATCAGGACAAAAATTTGAATTTCCGGTAAGCTGGGGTGTTGACCTCCAGTCTGAACATGAAAGATATTTAGTTGAAAATCATTTCAAAAAGCCTGTAATTCTGACAGATTATCCTAAAGACATAAAAGCCTTTTACATGAAGTTAAATGATGATGGAAAAACAGTAAGGGCTATGGATGTATTATTCCCAAAAATTGGTGAAATTATTGGAGGCTCGCAAAGAGAAGAAGATTTTGAAAAGCTTATCGGCCGGGTCAAAGAAATGGGAATTCATGAGCAGGATGTTTGGTGGTATCTTGATACTAGAAGGTTTGGAACTGCTCCACATAGTGGTTTCGGATTAGGTTTTGAAAGATTAATGCTATTTCTTTCAGGGATGGGAAACATAAGGGATGTCATTCCGTTTCCACGTGCACCACAAAATGCAGAATTTTAATTTTTACAATAATTTTTTTTCGTAACTTGGTGTAAGAAATATTAATGCAGCTTTTATGTTAAAACAAAGATTACAACAAAAGCTTTTGCAAAAGCTTTCTCCACAGCAGATTCAACTTATGAAACTGCTGCAGGTTCCTACTGCTCTGATTGAACAGCGGATAAAACAGGAAATTGAAGAAAATCCAGCACTCGAAGAAGGCTTAACCCGCGAGGATGAAGAAGATGCAGATCTGTCAAATGACGATGATTTTGACAATGTAATTGAAAACAATGAAGACATTGATAATGACGATTACAATGAAGATGCTATTGTTGAGGATGATTTTGACATTAATGATTATATCGAAGACGATGAAACTCCTGCTTATAAATTAAGCGTAAATAACAGCAGCGCCGATGATGAAAAAAAAGAAATACCAAATGCAGTAGGAACAAGCTTCCATGAAATGCTTTTAACACAACTGGGACTTAAAAAGCTGTCGGAAAGAGAACACTTAATTGCATCAAACATTATAGGTAATCTAGATGATTCCGGTTATCTGCAAAGAGACCTCGATGCACTTGTAGATGACTTGGCTTTTCTTTATAATATTGAATCAACTCTTGAGGAAGTTGAAAATACGCTTAAAATTATTCAGGAGTTTGACCCTCCGGGCGTTGGGGCGCGAGATCTCCAGGAATGCTTGTTAATACAAATTAAAAGAAAAACTGAAAGAACTAAAAACATAGAGAACGCACAATCATTGCTCGAAAAAAGCTTTACAAGTTTCACAAAAAAGCATTATGAAAAAATTAAACAAAAACATGACTTTTCTGATGAAGACCTCAAAGCCGCTATTGATGAAATTCTAAAATTAAATCCAAAACCCGGAAATTCAATTGTTGAGGGCCAGAAATCAACGCAATATATTGTTCCGGATTTTACTGTCTCAATTTATGACAATCAGCTGGAACTTAGCCTTAATTCCAAAAATGCACCCGATTTGCATATTAACAGGACATATGCTGACATGCTTAAAACTATGGCTGAGTCGAAAGGCAAAGTTGATAAAAGTAAAAAAGAAGCTATTATGTTTGTAAAGCAAAAGCTTGATGGGGCAAAATGGTTTATAGATGCAATAAAGCAGAGACAGAATACTTTGTTGGTTACAATGGAAGCAATAATGCAATATCAAAAAGAATTTTTCCTGACAGGAGATGAAACGAAGTTAAAACCTATGATTCTAAAAGATATTGCTGAAATCGTAGGACTGGATATTTCTACTATTAGCAGGGTTGCTAATTCAAAATATGTTCAAACCCCTTATGGCACTTTTCTGTTAAAGTACTTTTTTTCAGAATCACTCCAAAATGAAGCCGGCGAAGAAGTCTCTACCAGGGAAGTTAAGAAAATACTGGAAGAATGCATCCAGGAAGAGAGTAAGAAAAAACCCCTCACAGATGAAGCTTTAACAAGCATTTTAAAAGACAAAGGCTATAATATTGCCAGAAGAACAGTTGCTAAATATCGAGAACAGCTTGGCATTCCTGTAGCAAGACTAAGAAAACAATTAAGCTAAATGAATATAGAAAAATATATTGCCCGGATTTTTTCAACTATCTTTCATCCCCTGGTAATACCAAGCCTGGGAATTTTTATTCTGTTCTCCATAAATACATACATTGGTTTTTCAATCCCTTCAGGAGGGCAAAGAGCAATACTGCTGATTGTAATGTTTAACACAGCACTGGCCCCGCTGATATCTGTTTTTGTTTTGAAACGCCTTAAGCTTATTAACAGCGTATTGCTTAATGAAAGAGCCGAAAGGATTATTCCTGTTTTTATAAGTGGAGTGTTTTATTTTTTTACATTTTATATTTTAAAACAAGTCAACCTGCCATTCCTGGTATATTTCTTCATTCTAAGTGCTACAATATTGATTTTCCTGGTTTTATTAATAACCCTTTACTGGAAAATAAGCATACACATGACTTCAATAGGTGGTTTAACAGGATACCTTATTGCTGTTTCTTTTTTACTGAAAACAGATATACCACTTATAATAATATCCTCATTATTAATAAGTGGTATATTGGGCTTCAGCAGACTTTTCCTTAAAGCACACAAACCGGCTGAAGTTTATGCGGGTTTCGGCTTAGGATTTACTTTTATTATTCTGCTTTCGATTATTTTTGCAGGCTAAATTATTAAAACAGTATAAGAGAAAGCCCCAAACTTATTGGATACATATCTTTTGCACTATTTCCGGTAAAAAACGAATTTAGTGGCATAAAACCAAATACATTAATACGTCCATATCCTATTCTGGCAGTAACTCCATAAATAAGCTTTTCGATGTTTTCCAGCTTATATTCTCTAAATTTAACATCATAATCATTTCCTTCAATATCTTTTCCAACATACTTATTATATCCATTAACTAAATATGCGGTTTTAAAACCGGCATGTATCCTTAATGCCTTCGGAAAAGTACGGAAAAAATACCTGATTTCCACAGGCACGCCAATATAATTAAGGCTGATCTTTGCCTTATCAACCTTAACTCCGTCGGTAATCTGCACAAAATCAAACACATCCGTCGTCCCAACTCTTGTAAATAAGTGAGAATCTGTGTAATAGTTGTGACTTGTATAATTTAATCCTGCTGCAATACTAAAATTAGATTTTCCTAAAGGATAGTCATACAAGTAATTAAAAGAAACACCTCTGTCAAGTGATCCGGATTTAATATCTGAAGGCACATTTTGCCAAAGATCAATAAAAGGTTCAATAATAAAACGATCCTGTGGGCGCATACGTGTTGTGATGCCTTCAGAATATACACTTAAGCCAAAGCCTAGTAATAGCAATAAAACAAAAAGTTTTTTCATCATCATTATTTTTTTTTAAAACCGAATAAAACAGTTTATAAAACTAAATTTAAAAAGAAATATCCGATTTTACGTTTATACAAAAATTATATGTTATAATAACAACTTCTTAATATACAAATATATCTATTTAATTGCAATTTTCCATGTGTAAACAATTTTATTTAATCACATTAGTATATCTAACCACAGAAGATGCATAAAATAAACCAAAGGCTTTTCCTGATATGTTTCCGGTTGGAGTTAAGCTACTTCCTCCTGCAGGGCCCGAACCACCGGTTTCCAGGTATATTTCCCGCAAGAAGGCCTCTGCATCCTCTGTTATGCCATGCATTTCAACAGTAACGGTGTCATCCGGCTGAAGGTCAAAGTTGTTAAACCATTGGTCTATTTCTATTCCATAAATATATTGGCCATCAAACATTTCATCATTTGTAAAAACTATTTTATGCAATGAATCTGTCATCAGTTCGCCGTTTTTATAAATATGCCACAGATAACTATCTCCTCTACCCGGATGGTCCATTCCATAATACAATACCCTGTATGATTCCATAAAAGGATCCCATCTAAATCCAATTGAATCTATGTTAGGCGCTCTCCTGATAAATGACTCAGCATGATATTCTTCACCTTGATGCTCAATTGTTAAGAAATATTCTCTTCCAATTTCTCCAAAAATCTTTTCTGTAGTTTGATAAATGCCGTCTTCAATTTCTTCAAAAGTAAAAACATCTCCTGCGTCAGAAGTTATAATTACATTGGCACCTGTAGCCCTGGGAGTTTGTTCAAATTGATAATAATCCGCCGTTTTTGACAGCTTAGCCTGATGAAATGCAGTATCTGTGGTTATTTTCACATCTACTACGATAGCTTCATCCAGGGTGCTTTGTAGCTCAATGTCTGTTTCTTCAATACAAGACACCATAAATACAAATGTTATAACTATCGCTAAGATTTTTTTTGTTTTTATATTAGGTAAAAATATCATCGTAAAAATATTTAAAACTTAAAGTTATATGTGATAGCCGGCACTATTCCAAACAAATACATTTTATAAGGGTCCTGCTGGTATGGATTGTCTTCGTTTTGCCTAAAAAAGTACGAATATGGATTTTTCTTATTGTAGGCATTATAAACTGAAATATTCCAGGAGCCCTGCCATCTCCGGTTTTTATTAGTACTTGTCAATATAGTTGTAGAAATATCAAGCCTGTGATAATCCGGCATTCTTGTACTGTTCTTATCGCCAAAAACGGGCACAATTTGCCCCATATACTCATATCTCTGAGCAGGCAGAGTTATAGGTTTTCCTGTATGATAAACCCAGTTTGCACCTATACTAATTATTGGAGAAAGATCATAACTGACAGAAACTGAAAAGTCATGAGGTCTGTCAAAATTTGAAGGATATTTTTTACCATCGTTAATTTCCGGTATTTCCCTAAAAGACCTTGCCCATGTGTATGATAACCATCCTGTAAACTTGCCTCTTTTTTGCATTAAATAAAACTCCAAACCATAAGAATACGCATCACCCGGCCGAACCTCACCTTCAACTAATGGATTTAAAATTACTTCTGCCTGCTCACGAAAATCAATTTGATTTTCAATTATCTTATAATAAGCTTCAACAGAAAAATTGATAGTGTTTTTCATAAAATCCCTGAAATATCCCACAGCGTATTGATTTGCAATTTGTGGTTTTATATTCGGACTGCTGGGAAACCAAACATCCAAAGGAGTAGTTATTTCTGAAAAAATTGTTTGATGCAAATATTGTATCATCCGATTATATCCAACCTTAACAGACTGCTTGTCATTTATCATGTACCGCAAGCCAAAACGAGGCTCAGGGCCATGATATGTATTATAAAATTCTCCGCTATTGTATGTCACTGTATCTGTGACATTATATTCCTCATCAAATTCATAAACAGTAGTTTTTCCAACATTTTGAAACAAAGAATACCTTAGTCCATACTCTACTAAAAGCTTCTCGCTAATATTATGTTCATTTAGGATAAATAGCGCAGACTCTATAGCATTACTATTGGGCATCTCTATTTTCCCTATAGCGGCCATATCTCCTTTTCCTTCAACAACTCCGGGATTAAACATGTGATACGCTGAGTGTAGGCCAAATTTCAGAGTATTATTAGTATTAATAAACCATGAAAAATCTGCTTTAATATTGTAGGCTTCAATGTCGCTAGTCCAGTCAAAATCACTAATGCCGGTTGCAACACCCATTAAATAATCAAAATTGCTATATATTACAGAAATATTTGAAAATATATTGCTGTTAAAGATATGGTTCCACCTGGCAGTTGCTGTTGCATTGCCCCAGCCCATTTTAAACTCATCACCCATACTAAGAATATCTCGGCCGAAATATCCCGAGAAAAACACCCTGTTTTTATCATTTATCCGGTAATTGAACTTTGAATTAAGATCATAGAAATACAATTGATTTCCCCTTAAATTCGTATCATTTGATAAATAAAGGAATAAATCGGCATAAGTCCTCCTGCCGGATAAAAGGAAACTGCTAACATCTTTTTGGATAGGGCCTTCTAGTGTAAGTCGGCTGGATATTGAACCTATCCCACCTGAAGCATGATACTCTTTATAATTACCATCTTTCATTCTAATATCAACAACTGATGACAATCTTCCACCATAATTAGCAGGAATGCCGCCCTTAAATATTTGAACATCCTTAATGGCATCAGCATTAAACACACTAAAAAAGCCCATCAGATGAGCGGCATTATAAACATTTGCTTCATCAAGTAATATTAGGTTTTGGTCAACACTCCCGCCCCTGACAGACAAACCTGTTGAGCCTTCACCGGCAGAATTAACACCGGGCAAAAATGTAAGTGTTTTTATAACATCAACTTCGCCCATAAATGCAGGCAAAGCCTTAATTGTTTCAACTTGCAACCTGTTTGCGCTCATACGAACCCCGGAAACATTTATGTTACTCTGTTCAGATTCAATTACAACTTCCTCGAGGTCATGGCTTTGGGGCTTTAAATCAACGCTTAGCTGAGTGCTTTCACTAACTTCAATTTCTTTAACTTTCTTTTCATAGCCAACATAAGAGTACTCAAAAGTATATGTTCCCGGCCTTAAACTAATACTATAAAAACCATAAACATTAGTTACAGTTCCACCGGACAATTCATGTATATACAAAGTTGCACCTATCAAATCCTCCCCCGTAGATGAGTCTTTTACATAACCACTTACAGACACTTTTTCATTATATAATTCTTCCCCCCTGGAAATATTGAAAGAAATTACTATAATTATTAAAACAAAATAAAATTTCATCTTTTAAAACTATAAGGCCACTATTAAGATTACAATATAACAAACAACAAAAATATTCTGCAAAGGTTTTAACAAAATAATAAATAACTATAACGTATCATATATTTAAATATTGAAATTAACCCCTTTAATATTAGGCAATAGAATTTTTAATAATAAAAAATAATTCGCAAAACTAAGATAAAAGGACAATAATAATTGAATTTTAAACAAATTAATTGTAAAAATAGAGTTTCACTTCTTTGTTGATATTGTTTTTTTTTTAATTTAGCATTTGATATTGAAAATCAATCAAAATAACATAAATTCAAAAAAACTGTATATGAAGCTTAATGTAGGATTTATCAAGTCTGTTCTTAATGTTTATGATGAAATGTCTGATAATGGTATAAACATAGTATATCTGGGTGAGTTTCATCACCAGATAACAAAAATGTTTACATCGATGGCTGAAGATGATTTGGACAGAAAAGACGAAGAAAAATCAATAATCAGAAGAGTTTATTCTGTGATGGTTGAAACACTTCAAAATATGGCTCGCCATAGTGATGAAATTGCTGATAAATTTAATATCGGCAAAGGTTTATTTATGATTGGGAAAAAAGAGGATACTTATTTTGTTATAACTTCCAATAAAGTTTCCAATAGTAAAACAAAGATATTAGAAGCAGCTATTAAAGAAGTAAACGCCGCAACCAGGGATGAGCTGAAAAAAATGTATAAAAAACAAATGTGTGATGGGACCATCAGCTCAAAAGGCGGTGCAGGCCTTGGACTCATTGAAATAGCAAAAAGGACCAGGAATAAGCTTGTTTATGAGTTTTTACCACTTGATGAACATAGCCAGTTCTTCATTCTTAAGGTTGAAATAAACGCAAAGAAAATTGAAGGATAATTCACCCTAAGCTATTGCTTACTACTGCATAAGCAAAATAGTTTTTTTATGTCTAATGACATTTTTGAGACCCCTATTGAGTTTTTAAAAGGAGTAGGCCCTCAAAGGGCTGAAATTTTAAAAAAGGAACTTGATATCTTTATTTTTAAGGACTTACTTCACTTCTTTCCATTCAGATATATTGACCGAAGTAAGTTTTACAATGTTAATGAAGCAAATGAAAGCTTGCCATATATTCAGCTACGTGGCCATATTACTAATATTGAACTTCATGGGCACAAGCGCGCTACACGAATGACAGCTAAGTTTTCTGATTCAACAGGTAGTATTGAGCTTGTTTGGTTTAAAGGTTTCAAATGGCTAAAGAACAGTTTCAAACCGGATATTGAATATATTGTTTTCGGGAAACCCTCCCGATACGGAAGTAAACTAAACATAGCTCATCCGGAAATTGAAATAGTAAATAATGAAGCTTTAAGCCAACTATCTTCAATGCAAGCTGTCTACAGTTCAACTGAAAAACTCAAATCAGTAGGACTAGACAGCAGAGGTATCAGTAAACTTATGCGTAATTTACTGCCAAGAGTAGAACCTCATATTCCGGAAACGCTAAATAGCAAAATAATAACTTCCCTAAAGCTTATGCAAAGAAAGCAGGCTTTAAAAAATATTCATTTTCCGGAAGATGCTCTGAAAATGAAAAAAGCTCTTTCAAGATTAAAATTCGAAGAACTATTTTACTTGCAATTGAGCTTATTAAAATTAAAAACTGACAGAGATATAAAGTTAAAAGGACATGTTTTTGAAAGCCTAAGCAATAATTTTCATGATTTTTTTAATAAAAAGCTTCCCTTCGAATTAACAAATGCCCAGAAAAAAGTTCTCAAAGAGATTCGCTCAGATACATTGTCGGGAAAACAAATGAACAGATTATTACAGGGTGATGTTGGCAGTGGCAAAACAATAGTAGCGCTAATGACCATGCTGATGGCTATTGACAATGGATTTCAGTCTTGCCTGATGGCTCCTACTGAGATACTCGCACAACAACATTTTACCAATATCAATAAATTACTGCAAGGGCTAAACATAAAAGTTCGACTGCTCACCGGTTCAACAAAAGCATCCGAACGCAGGACAATACTTGAAGAGCTTAAAGAAAATCAAATAAATATTTTAATTGGAACTCATGCATTAATTGAAGATGCTGTTAGTTTTTCAAATCTGGGCATGGTTGTAATAGATGAGCAGCATCGCTTTGGTGTTGCTCAAAGAGCAAAGCTATGGGCAAAAACAACAACTCCACCTCATGTGCTTGTTATGACTGCTACTCCAATTCCAAGAACCCTGGCAATGACTTTATACGGCGACCTTGATGTATCGGTTATTGATGAATTGCCTCCCGGCAGAAAATCAATAAAAACAATTCATCAGTATGATACACACAGGCTGAGGGTTTTTAAATTTATGAAAGAACAAATAAAAAAAGGTAGTCAAATTTATATTGTTTATCCTTTGATAAAAGAATCAGAAAAACTTGACCTTAAGCACTTAACAGATGGCTATGAGAGTATTTCGAGGGAGTTTCCTCTGCCTGAATATGTAGTTAGCATTGTCCATGGACAAATGAAAACTGCAGACAAGGATTTTGAGATGCAGCGATTTGTAAAAGGTGAATCGCATATCATGGTTGCAACAACAGTAATAGAAGTGGGTATAGATGTACCAAATGCCTCAGTGATGATTATTGAAAGTGCCGAAAGATTTGGTTTATCGCAATTACACCAACTACGTGGTAGGGTTGGCCGGGGTTCTGATCAGTCATACTGTATTTTAATGTCAGGAGATAAACTAAGCAATGAAGCAAAAACAAGGATTAAAGCAATGGTTGATACTAATGATGGTTTTGAAATTGCAGAAACGGATTTAAAACTCAGGGGCCCGGGCGATATTCAAGGAACACAGCAAAGTGGAATGATAGACCTAAAAATAGCTGATATATCAAAGGATGAAAAGATACTTAAATTTGCACGGGAAACGGCAAGAAACATTTTAAATGATGACCCGGAGTTAGCGACTCCAAATAATCATATAATTGCAGCTACTTTAAAAAGGCTTAAAAAGCATAAAAGTATGTGGAGCAGAATAAGCTAAAAAAAAGCCGGGACTTTTTACCCCGGCTTTTTTAAAATATGATTTTTTTATTCTTAGTTAAGTACAAATCGTATTGGCATTCTATACTGAACCCTAACAGGTTGGTTTCTTTGCCTACCGGGTTTCCACTTAGGCATATTCTGAACTACCCTGATTGCCTCTCTATCACATCCTCCGCCAATACCACGCAAAATTTCAACATTTGTAACACTTCCGTCTTTCTCAACAACAAATGTA
>JAWOBS010000102.1:0-10065 GCA_046484145.1 Bacteroidales bacterium | reverse complement strand
AACATTTATTTTGCTCTTAATAAATAATTTCGCACTTTTGTTTTTGTTTTAATTACATATTTTATTTGCTGATAAATATTTTTTCGTGGAAAAAAAGGACAAAATTCTTGTATTAAGATTCAGCTCAATTGGCGACATCGTTTTAACAACGCCTTTACTACGATGTCTTAAAAACATCCCGGATAAAAAGTTCAGCGTTCATTATGCTACAAAAAAGTCTTTCGCAGGAATTATAGAGAATAATCCTTATGTAGATAAGGTACATTCACTGGACAATTCACTCAAAGATTTGATAAAAGAGCTTAAAGAGGAGAATTTTGATTTTATAATTGATCTGCATAAAAATATTCGTACAAGCATTATAAAATTTGCTCTTCGAAAGCCATCATGCTCATTTATGAAATTGAACCTGCAGAAATGGTTGCTGGTTAATTTTAAAATTGACATGTTGCCGAAAGTCCATATTGTCGACCGCTACATATATGCTGCAAATTCACTTGAAGTTAAAAATGACTTGCAAGGGCTTGATTATTTTCTTTCCGGAAAGAATAATGATTTAAAGGAAAAATTCTTTTCAAGCTTGTTTGACAAGGGATATGTGGCTTTTGTCATTGGAGGAATGCATTTCACCAAAAGGATGCCTAACGAAAAAATTGCTTCACTGTGTAAAAAGCTTAACACCCATATTGTTCTTCTTGGTGGTAATGCCGACAAAAAAAACGGCGAAGAAATCAGCAAGTTGGCAGGAGATAATGTTTACAATGCCTGCGGGGAATTTTCGCTAAACACTTCTGCTTTCCTTGTTAAAAATGCAAAAGTTGTTATTACTCACGATACCGGCCTCATGCATATTGCAGCTGCATTTAAAAAGCCAATAGTTTCATTATGGGGAAATACCATACCTGAATTTGGCATGTATCCATATATGCCCGCTTATGAGAACCTGTCGCGTATTGTTGAAGTAAAAGGCCTTTCATGCAGGCCATGCAGCAAGATTGGCCACAAAAAATGTCCTAAAAAACATTTTAAATGCATGAAGGATATTAATGAAAATGAAATTGTAGAGTTCTGCAACAACTTTTTATAAAGAAAACCCGGAATCAGAATTTCAATCTTGTATCTGTCAAGCATTTTTACTTTTCTTAATAAATTAATTTTTCTGCTTTTCAAACAAAATAGTGTCGAAATGGGTTAATAAGACAAAAAGATGTTATATTTATAGTACAAAAAAATCAAAGTAGTTGATTTATAATCCGCCGCATCTTCAAACAATTCACAACCAAATATATGTTTTAAAAAAAGCAAAACACAAAACTTATGAAAAGCGACATTGAAATAGCAAAAGCTTCCAGGATGGAGAATATTTTGGATATTGGTAAAAAGCTCGGCCTTGAAAAAGAAGATTTGTACCTCTACGGAAATCATATAGCCAAGCTTCCTTTAAAGCTAATTGACAAATCCAAAATGAAGAATAAAAAGTTGATATTGGTTACGGCAATAACACCAACACCTGCCGGAGAAGGTAAAACTACAACATCAATTGGTTTAACAGAAGGCCTGAACCGCATAGGCGTTAAAGCCAGTGTGGTAATCAGGGAACCTTCCTTAGGGCCTGTTTTTGGGATTAAGGGTGGTGCTGCCGGAGGAGGTAAATCCCAGGTGCTTCCAATGGAAGATATAAACCTGCATTTTACCGGGGACCTTTCTGCTGTTGAGAAAGCGCATAATTTATTATCAGCTTTGGTAGATAATCACCTTCAAAGCCGAAATAACTACCTAAACCTGGACCCTCGGAAAATTGTCTGGAAAAGGGTAATTGACATGAACGAAAGAGCTTTGCGTGAAATCGTAATTGGTCTGGGAGGTCCGGCGCGTGGTGTGCCAAGGCAGTCAGGGTTTGACATTACTGCTGCATCAGAGGTTATGGCAGCGCTTTGTCTTGCTGAAGATATAAACGATCTTAAGAAAAAGTTTGGAAATATCCTGGTTGGCTACACATATGATGATGAGCCTGTTTATGCAAAGGATTTTAAAGCAGAAGGTGCAATGGCTGCCCTGATGAAGTATGCTATAATGCCAAACCTTGTTCAAACAATTGAGGGAAATCCGGCCATAATTCATGGTGGCCCATTTGCTAATATCGCGCAAGGTACCAATACATTGATAGCTACAAAGATGGGACTTACTCTCTCTGATTATGTTGTTACTGAGGCAGGTTTTGCTTCCGAACTTGGTGCTGAAAAATTCCTGAATATTAAATGCCAAACCGGAGGACTTACTCCTAATGCTTCTGTTGTCGTGGCTACAATAAGGGCACTTAAATATCATGGAGGAGTGAAGTTGGATAATATTAAAGAGCCAAATCCTAAGGCTGTTGAAAAAGGCTTGGAGAATCTCGAAAAACATATTGAAAACATTAAGCACTTCAACCTCTCACCTGTTGTTGCAATAAACAAATTTGTCTCAGACACTGATGAAGAGATTGAAATCGTTAGAAAAAGGTGCAAAGATCTTAATGTAAAAGTTGCCATTTGTGAAGCCTGGGAAAAAGGCGGAGAAGGTGCAGAAGAACTTGCAAAACTAGTAAAAAGTGAGGCTGATAAATGTAATACTTGCTTTGATCCTTTATATGATTTTAACTGGAGTATTGAAGATAAAATTCATACCATTGCTACTAAACTTTATGGAGCTTCTTCTGTGGAATATACAGTTGGAGCTAAAAAACAGATTGAGCAATTTGAAAAAATCGGACTTGATAAATTACCTGTATGTATTGCAAAAACTCAAAAATCACTATCCGATAACCCACGGCTGAAAAACAGGCCGAAAGATTTTATCGTGAAAATTCGCGAGTTTGAAGTTGCTGCGGGTGCAGGCTTTATTATTCCTATCGCCGGAACTATAACACGTATGCCGGGATTGCCAAAAGTGCCATCGGCAGAAAATATAGATATCGATAATGATGGAAATATAAGCGGTTTGTTTTAACAGGCTTTTAACTGCATACTACCGGGTAAATATCTCTATCTTTGCAGTTATAACCCTAAAATCAAACCTTTTTGGTTAAAAGAATCATTATATGGTTTGCCGTTATTTGCTGTTCGCTTACAGCCGTTACAGCATTTCAACCCCATAATCAGAGGTCGTATTATATACCGGCCTCTGTTGATTTTTACAAGCTGGATAGTTTGAGTATTATTGAAGAAAGCTTCGAAATATATGGCCCTGACAGCAAAGAACTAAATCCGGCTTTCTATCAGATTAACTTCGCTGAAGCTGCCATAAATCTAAAAATACCGGAGTACTGGCATAATGATTCTTTGCTTGTAAAATACAAAGTTTTTCCACTTAACCTTGCAAAGCCTTATTCCCATAAAGACTCATCATGGATAAGCCTGCCCGGGCCCGGTGAAAGTTTTAAACCAATTTCATCATATCGGGAAAAAAGTGAATTTGGATTGCTGGATTTTCCGGGACTTAATTCCTCCGGCAGTATCACCAGGGGCGTTACCGTTGGAAATAAGCAAGACCTGACATTGAATTCTGCAATGAACCTCCAGCTCTCGGGTAATATTACCGATGATATTGAAGTTAGAGCTGTTATCTCTGATCAGGACATACCAATACAACCGGAAGGATCTACACAGCAGTTGCAGGAATTTGACAAAGTTTTCATTGAGCTGAAAGGATACAACACAAAACTAATAGCCGGAGATTTTGAAGCAGAAAAGCCGGAAAGCTTTTTTTTGAATTTCTCAAGAAAATCTCAAGGTGCAATGTTAAACTATGAAACTCCGGATGATTATGAAAGCGGAATTGTTAAAGGCTTTGACTTGTCTTTATCAGGAGCTGTGGCAAAAGGGATTTTTGCAAGTAATGAATTTCAAGGCATAGAAGGAAATCAGGGGCCATATCGCCTTAGCGGGAATAATTCAGAGAGCTATATTATTGTGCTATCAGGAACAGAAAAAGTATATATCGATGGAGTCTTGCTTACCCGGGGCATGGAGAATGATTATGTTATAAATTACAACCAGGCTGAAATTACCTTTACTGCAAACACAATTATTACTTCAAACAGCAGGATAACAATAGAATTTGAATATGCTGCAAGAGATTATGTAAGAAGTATGTACTTCGCCTCGGCCGGCATAGATACCGATCACGGCAATATTAACATCAACTTTTTTTCAGAACAAGACCATCCCGGACAGCCTCTTTTCAAAGAAATTACCGAAGAGCAAAAAGATATAATGGCCGCCGTGGGGGACAGTATTCATAAAGCTTTTACCTGGAATTTTGATAGTATCGGTTTTAAAAATGACAGGGTTATGTATCTTCTCACAGACTCTCTTGGTTATGATACAGTATTCGTTCATTCAACAGATCCCGGCCGTGCTCATTACCAGGTAGGTTTCACATATATGGGTGAAGGTAAAGGAAATTATAAGCAGGTAAACAGTGCAGCTAACGGCAAAGTTTTTCAGTGGATAGAGCCTGTTAACAACGAACCCCGGGGAACCCACGAACCAATACAATTGCTCAGCACTCCCCAAAAAACGCAAATGCTGACAATTGCCTATGATTTTAACATTAATACAAATACAAATGCCGGTTTTGAATGGGCCCTTTCTAATAATGACATAAACCTTTTTTCTGATCTGGATAAAAAAAATAATACCGGCATGGCTGTTTTTGCATTCGTAAAAAACAAAACAAGAGTTGGTAAAAACAGCAATGATGAAGAGTGGATATTAAGCTCAGAAGTTACTCACGAAACCGCTGACAAACATTTCTCTCCTGTGGAAAGATACAGAAGTGTTGAATTTGAAAGAGACTGGAACCTCGCAGATATTACACAAGCTTCTGAGGAACATTCTTCCGGCATCTCTTTTTCATTAAGCAATAAAGATAACGGATATGCAAAATATGAGCTGGGAACATTTTTTAAGGGCAAATTTTTTTCAGCTTACAAAAACAGTCTTGATTTAAATCTGAGAACTAAGAAAAACAGGATATTTTACAAGGGAAGTTATTTGAGCTCTGAAGGATTGCAAAACACCGGTTTTTACAGGCACAAAGGAGGTTACACAAGAGTTTTCAGGTATTTAAATGCAGGCTTTATACAGCAGATTGAAAACAATAAAGTAAATGACACGGAAAATAATCAGTTAAAATTACAAAGCTTTGCTTTCGATGAATCTGAATTATTTATCACAAATAATGATACTGCAAAAAATATTTTCAGGCTGTTTTATAAATACAGGCGTGATTATTTCCCTGAAGCCAATAAGTTTGAATTATCATCTGTCGCTGATGAATATGGCGCTGCATACGAATACCGAGCCAATACAAATCAGAAAGTAACAGCTAAAGCAGTCTATAGAAATGTAAAGTACATAAACAAAAATGAAGTCTCACTGGAAGATGATAATAATGTATCAGGAAGGTTGGATTATTTTTCAAAATGGCTGCAGGGGGCTGTCACCTCCACAATGTTTTATGAAGCTGCCAGCGGGATGGAAAGAAAGCACGAATATATTTATGTGGAAGTACCCGCAGGGCAAGGGATTTATACCTGGGTGGATTATAACGGGAATGGTATAATGGAGCTTGATGAATTTGAAACAGCCCAATACCCTGACCAGGCAAATTTTATCAAGGTGTTTGTGCCTACTGAAGAATTTATCAAAGCATTGTCCAACACTTACAGCCATACTTTAAATATTGACCCTTTAAAAGTCTGGAGAGACGAAAGCGGCTTTAAAAAGTTACTGTCAAGGTTCAGCAATCAAACTTCATACAGTGTCAACAAAAAAATCCTTGATAAAAACACTCTTAATGCCTTTAACCCTTTTCATATAGATTTAAATGACACTCTTATTTCCACATTGGCAACATCATTTAGGAACACATTTTACTTTAACAGGATAAGCCCCGTATTTAGTTTAGAACTCACTTACCGGGACGACAGAAATAAAAACCTTCTTAGTAACGGTTTTGAATCCCGTCACAATGAATCTTTAAAATTAACAAGCAGATGGAATATTACCAGGAAATATGCATTTAACTTAATTATAGAAAAAAACAAGAACACAAGCGGTTCAGAGTTTTTTATGAACAGAAATTTCAATATTATCAGTTACGGAGCTGAACCGGGTTTTAATATTTTGTTCTCACGAAAATTCAGAATAAGCTTGTTTTATGGTTATATGCATAAACAAAATCATTATAGTGAAGAAAAAGAACTCGCCGGAATTAACAAGGCCGGTATAGAAAGCAGGATAAATTTTCCTGGAAAAACATCTTTAAGTATGCGCTTCCAGGTTTCTGATATTTACTTTCCACATGATGAAAACACTCCTGTTGCATTTGATATGCTGGAAAGCCTGCGGCCCGGCACTAACTTATTATGGAGTATATCCTGGCAACAAAACCTGAATGAATATCTCTTGCTTATATTAAACTACCATGCAAGGAAAACGCCTGACACTTCAACGATACATACCGGCAATGTACAGGTAAAAGCATTCTTTTAATAATCTGAGCGTTTGCAAAAACCCATTATATTTGCAATTTATTTTTTGAGACAATGAATGATTTGATTCAGGTTTTTATTGAGAATATAAGGGAAACAACAACCCTGGAAATTATTGCAGTTGTTTTCGGATTATTAAGTGTTTGGTATGCCAAAAGTGCCAATATACTGGTTTTTCCAACGGGAATAGTTAGCACTGTAATTTACATTTTCATTTGCTTTTTTGCTGAGTTGTATGCTGATATGGGCATAAACCTGTTTTATACAGGCATGAGTATTTATGGTTGGTATATGTGGGCAAGTAAGGATGTAAACCGAAGAATACGGCCAATAGCATGGAGTACATTTAAAGAGCAGTGGTTTGGAATTGCCGGTGTGTTCGTTTTCTTCTGGATTATATTAGGATTATTATGGATATTTAAAGCCGATGATTCCGAATATATTAACTCATATATTCCATATATCGATGCATTCACTACAGCGATTTTCTTTGTTGGCATGTGGTTTATGGCCAGGAAGAAAATTGAAAACTGGATTTATTGGATAATTGGAGACCTCATTTCTGTTCCTTTATATTTCTATAAAGGATTAGTATTTACAAGTTTCCAGTTTTTTGTTTTTCTAATTCTTGCTGTTATGGGATTTATTCAATGGCGAAGAATAATAGAACTAAGAAAGGAAGCATCTTCCAATTAGAATTATTCGTTAAGTATTTTGAGATTCAAAACCAATAATAAAAAGACAGATTAATCTTCTGATTCTTCCGCACTTCTCCATCTCAACTCATAATAACCCGGCCTTTCTTCTACTGCTCTTTTCAAAAATTCATCAGGATAACCAATGCCTTTCACCTTAGGCCTGTCTTCATCTTCCAGTCGGATATATCTGTCGTTATACTTTGCAAACACATAATAGCTCAGGTCTTTCCATCTTTGCACAGTATATTCAGCATGGTTAACACTAAAATCTGTCAGATATTCTTTCATTATATCTTTATCCGTCTTACTTAACATTAGTGCGGCATCATCAACAGCATTAACCATCGCAACTGCCCTGTCTTCAACTTCCTTCTGTACTTTCTTTATTTCAGGAATAATAATGCTGTATTGCCCATAAGCATAGTTAGCGAGCAGGTCAAATACCCAAAAAGCAGAATCCCAGTCAAATTTAACAGGATCGCCAATTCTCAATGATTGGGGAGGCCTTGTCATCCCCATATATAAGGGCATGAATGCATTAGAATAAGTGTCATCAACGCTATACCAGCAAATGCCGCCTATTTCATCAGGCAGCCGGTTTCTGGATTGAGTTACAAATGAAAAAGCTGTCTGCGGTTGTGAAATAGGGCGTTCCCACGAATACTGGGTAGTATCACCTTCAATTTCAAATAATACAGGCCTCCAGCGATATGGGTTTTTATACGGGCCTGCTGCAATGCCTTCAGCTGTGTAATATGGTGTGTCATGAAAATGATCACGTACCAAAGCAATCATATCTTCTATACTTATTTTTTCATCGGGCTTTATAAACAAAGGATATGGCTCCGCACCTTCCACGCACCTCCAGTAATCAGCAGAGAAATTCTCTGAAGGAGCAGCTCTGCGGTAAACACTCCAGACGCGGCTTTCACATAGCAGCAGTGATGCCGGGCTAAGCGGGTTGTAAACATCCCTGTAGCTGAAATCTTCATCACTACCTTCATACCAGCCTCTCTCTCGGGCAAAGTCAACAACATCTTCTGCCCACATCCAGTTATCAGTATCATCAAAATCGATCTGCCTGATACGTGATTGATTAGCATGTGCGGCAATGTAGCCATCAGGAATTCTCACTGCCACCCATAAGGCACCTTTGCCATATTTACCTTTACCAATAAAATCCATCATCCAAGCCTCATTCTTATCTGCAATAGAAAAGGTCTCTCCGGTATTTTTGTATCCATATGTTTCGGCTAGCTCAACCATTATCCTGATAGCTTCGCGAGCTGATGAAGCACGTTGAAGCGTTATCCAAATTAGATTACCATAATCAAAAAGGCCATCTCCACCGTGCAGTTCTTCCCGTCCTGTAAATGTAGTTTCTGTAATAGCTACCTGCTTTTCGTTCATGTTTCCTATCACCTTATAAGTGCGGGCTATCTGATGTATTTTTCCTAAATACTCATTTTCACGAAACCCGAAAACTTCCAGGGAATCTCCTTCAGGGTATTCTCCCCCGGGATAAAAATGTAGTGGTTGAACAAAACCGGCAACATCATACAAATAACTTGTCATAACACTTCCATCAGTACTTGCTCCCCTGGAGACAAGAACGCTGGTGCAGGAATTGGTTATTGATGAGTTTACTGTTAGTAAAATTGATAAAACAAGGCTGGCTAATAATTTCTTTGTCATTTTCTTAATTTTTATAATAATTCGCTTTTCATTATTTTCAGGTTGTTTCAAAAGTAATGCTTTTTATATTTTTACCTTTGCAATTAACTAAATTTAAGTTTTTTAAGTCAGATATTATTGTCTCATAATCAATACAAATCAACCAAATTGTATGAATTGGAAATTATTTAGTTTTTTTATATTTAAACAATTCAGGGATTATCAATGTTTTTGTAATTTAGCTGTTTAATTTGAACATATATAATTGAAATAAATACAAACTTTAAACAAAAACAAAAATGAAAAAGATTTTATTTGTCTTATTAATCCTTTCTATAATGATAACATCATGCGGAAAAAAGGAGAACCCTTTTTATAGTGAATACGACACAGCTTTTGGTGTTCCTCCTTTTGATGAAATTAAAAACGAACATTTTGAACCGGCCTTTGTAAAAGGCATGGAAGAGCAAAATGAAGAAATCGAAGCTATTATTAATAATTCTGAGGAACCAACTTTTGCAAATACTATCGAGGCAATTGAATACTCAGGATCTTTGTTGGATAAGGTCTCCGGCGTTTTTTATAATTTTAACTCCTGCCTTATTGATGACGAAATATCTGAAATTGCAAAGAATATGGCTCCAAAAATGTCTGCCCATAGTGACAATATTTGGCTTAACACTGACCTTTTCGAGAGAGTCAAAAAAGTGCATGACAAAAAGGATGAGCTTGATCTTGGACAAGAAGAGATGATGCTGTTAACTGAAACGCATAAAAGATTTGTACGTAACGGAGCAGCACTTCCTGAGGAAAAAAGAGAAAGGCTTAAAGAGATAAACAGCAAGCTTTCTTCACTTACTCTAGAGTTTGGACAAAATGTGATGAAAGAGGTGAACTCATATACTTTGGTTATTGACAATGAAGAAGACCTGTCAGGTTTGTCAAAATCTGTAATTAACAATGCTGCTGAAAAGGCAAAAGAAGAAGAGCTTGAAGGCAAATGGGTTTTTACATTGCAAAATCCAAGCGTAATGCCATTTTTGCACAAGGCTGATAACAGGGAGCTTAGAAAGAAAATGCAACAAGCATACATTAACAGGGGCAATAATGACAATGAATTTGATAATAAGAAAATAATTGGAGAAATTGTCAGCC
>JAWOBS010000092.1:0-2787 GCA_046484145.1 Bacteroidales bacterium | reverse complement strand
AAATAAAATTAATTAATCCATAAAAAGGATATATTAAATCCAAACAAGCCTTGTTTGTCGAAACAAAACAGGCTTTAATAAATTTAGTGCAGAATATTTTTTTTGAAAAGAAATTACAATGTGAGTAGTTTGGCAGTGAAACGTTTTTTGTTATAAGTTACAGCAACAATAATTAGCGGACTATTAGTTTTAACAGTAATTTCCGGTTGGGATAAAAGTAGTTTGAGCAGGTAAATACTATTTTGCTATTTACTGGGCTGTGAAATCTCTGAAGCTTGATTTGAAAGGTATTCAGGCACTTCCGGCCCGATATTGAAAATCAGATCTATTATCGATAAGTTTTTTATAAAGCCATATTTATAGCTAAATACCTGTATGTATTCACTGAATGATTTTATTGTGTAGTTTTTGTTTTTAGGGCTAATGGAATACCTTAGATCTGTTTTGTCTTCAGGGTAGAGGACAAATTCTTCTGTGTAATTGATCTTTTTATCAATGCCAAACTCATTTAAAATTGATTTTAAAATTTCTGTATTCCATTCTATAAGCAGAGTTTCTTTTTGATTTTCAATAAAAAATTCTTTAATCAGGTCTTTATAATAAATAAAGAAAGGAGCATTTCTGTATGCTGATTCAATTGCTCTCCATTGTTTTACCTGCCATTTGGAAGTATTGTCCAATAAAACCTGCCCGGTTTTTGTTTTATTTCCGTATGGTTTTTTGACGGCTATGCTTAAATGAAGAATGCCGTTAGCAGACATTATTGCATAACGATTTCGCCAGGTTTGCTTTGGATAAGTTTCTTCTTTTTCAATAAAGATAGTGTCACTTTTTAGGATGTGCACCATGTATTCAATAGGAGGGAAGCAGGCTGTGGAAAGTAATAGTTCTTTGGGGTTTTGATTAAGCATAATTGTACTGCTATATATTAATTACTTTTGGGTTTGAAAAAAGCTTTTCTGTGTACTCATGACATGTAAAAATGAGTACCTGCCTGTTTTTTGCAAAACTTTCAATTATTTGTGCCATTTTTTTAGCACGTTGTGCATCAAAATTGACGAATATCTCATCGGTGATAACCGGCAGTGCTTCGTTATTTTTTTCATATTCTTCAATAAAGCCTAATCGCAGGCTTAGCAGCAACTGTTCTTTCGTTCCCCTGCTCAATTGGGCTATAGTTTTTGAGGCTTGTTTATTGTCAAATATTCTCAAATGTTTATCACTTAATGATATGGTGATTTTATTATAACTGCCGTTTGTTACTTCTTTAAAATACTCGCCTGCAGCTTTGATTACTGCCGGTTGCATCTTTTGCTCGTAATTTTCTTTCACGCCGGATAGAACATTTAAAGCAAGCTTAGCGGAAATATATTTACCGGTATCTGTTTTTAGCTCTTCCCTTAAGCTTTCCAAAACAGTCATTTCCTCACTTAATTTCGATTCGGCCGAAATAATAGATATCTCTTTACTTATTTCCCCGATCTTTTTGTTGTTTTCATTAATATTATGTCCTGTTTCTTCAATTATCGAACCCAGCTCCGAGGCTCTTGTCTCAAGTTCCTGCTTGTCATTTTCTTTTAAATATGATATTACCTCATCAGCTTTATTTATACCTGCTATCGTGTCTAAGGTCTTTTTATGATTTTCAATAACTTCTCTTAGCTCTTTTACTTTTGAATTTGTTTCGTATATTTTGTAATAATCCTCAAGCTTGTCGGCTTCAACACTTTTTAACAGCAAGTTTTTTTCTTCACTGAGAGCGTCGGCCTGCTTTTTTATTTTGTCGAGTTCTGATTCAGCTTTTTCCAGCCCTGCAGCTAAGTTGTCAGTCTTTTGTTTGTTGGATTGTGAGGTTTCAAACTCGCTAATCAACTTATTTGCAGCCAATTCATAATTACCAGGCATATCTTCATTGCTAATAAGTGTCCATAGCTTCTTTACTTCATTTTCAAAGGGATTAATAATACTTTCTGTTTGCTTTTCTATCTTGGAAAAAATGCTGTTGCGTTTGTTTATTTTCTCCTTCAATTCCCTTATTTTATCCAGGTTACTTATTGCAGTTTCGGGGCCAATGCCTTTTTGCAGTGAAAGATCTTTTTCAATGTATTGATTTATTTCATCATCAAGTGCTTTTTCTTCCTGCCCAACTTTTATAATGTCATTTTCAATCTTATCAAAAGATGAACTTTCTTTAGTTATAATGGCTAATATTAATGAAGCGACGGCAGCAATAATCAAAAAAAAGCCCAAAACAGCCAATGAATAATAAAATGCAGGAACACTCCCAATAGCTATAATTATTGATAAAGCAATTAATAATTTCTTTGTGTTTATGCCGGATTTTTGAGATAAGAGGGTATTGTATCTTACCTGTAATTCAGACTTTTGCGATGTAATGCCGGCTTTTTTATTTTTAAATTCATTAAGCTTATTGTAATGCCTGTTAGAGGTATCATAGTTGAGTATAAAAGCTTCAGTAAAATCAGGGTTGATATTATTTAGCGACTCCTCAATAGATCTGTTAAGGCTGTCTAATTCTGTTGTAAGCTCAGATTGGCTGGAAATGTTGTCTTTATAAAGACTTTTTTGAGCTATGATATAGTCAATGCTGTTTTTTTCTTTTAGAAGCTCCTCATTGTATGAAATACTGCTGATCTCTTCTTTTATTTGTTTTATACCGCTTCTTTCAGGTTCATTATCTAATAACAGCTCTTGCTTTTCGGCCAGCTCGTTTTCCTTCTCGGTAATTTTCTCTAACTTCTGAATACCATTTTCATCCAAATTTCT
>JAWOBS010000309.1:0-3819 GCA_046484145.1 Bacteroidales bacterium | reverse complement strand
CCTATTCCTGTTACCCCATGTTGAAGCCAAACTTTTTTTGCGTTTGAAAAAGAAGTTATATTGTCCGGTCCAATCTCAGATAATGTATGAGTTGTAGCAAAAACTTCAGCCTGCATGATAAAAAAATAGTTTTTTAAGCTATTCCTCTTAACCCAATATATATTTTTCGTATTTAAAGCTGTTTTATTTTTTACTACAGCTACTACTCTTATTTCAGGATGTTCTTTAATCATGTAACGCCAAAAAGCATCGGCATTATCACCCCAGCGTTCACTGCCGCAGCCAATCAACCAGATCCTTTTCTTTTTCTTCCAGAAAAATAATTTTGACATGATCAGGACTACAACTGTCACTATTCCTATCAATACAGTCCGCAAGTAGTCTTGTTTTAGCATTGATTGCAGCGGCAAGCAGAACGCCTTCCTCTTTTCTTTATCCAACTTGGCACATCATTAATTAACCATCAATACGGAGCATAAAGACCTTCTTTAACTTTTTCCAGCATAGTAGCCAGTTTGTGTTCCCATACTGCATCTTGAGCGAGTTTAATGGGTTTAGCGACATAAGGATCTCCTCCACCCGACCAGGAAAGCGCTTCCTTGCAGGCCTCCTGGAAAAACTCTCTCTTGACATGAAGGTAAACCCCCTTTTCGGTATATTTTGCTGTTGACGGAACTCCATAACCTACGACCGGTACCCCCTGCGAGAGATATTCGCAAAACTTGATCGGGAATACCGCCCGGTTATATTCTATGCTCCGGTAAGGTAATAACCCTACATCCAAAGAAAGAATATAACCGGGAAGGTTTTCAGGTTCAACTTCACCCGCCCAGAAAACATTATCGCGTGTAAGCATTTTGCTGAAACAGCTATTGCTTTTCAGGCAATTAGGCCCCACCAGAACAATACTCCAGTCAGGGTTGCCGCCTGCTGTTTCAACCAGTAAAGCAATGTCATTTTCCCCTCGCAACGCTCCTACGTAACCTAATCTAGGCCTGGGTATATAACCGAGGCAACTATCTATTTTTACACTTATACTATTTAAATAAAAGCTATCAACTCCATTTTCAATGACAAATGCTTTTTGCCCTGATATCTTTTTAATCCGTTCCGCAAGAAAATCTGATGAAACAAAAACAATATTACTTCTGCCTAAAATTTCCTTAATAAATGATCATGCCCCATTTGAGCAAGTTCGCAATATACGGAAATAACGGATATGTAATCCATCGAATTGTGAGGGCATGATATTGATTGATAAAAGTTTTTAATCTTTTAAAGTACCAGCTGCCAAAAGGTGATCTAAACTTCAGGTATCTTCCGGGTAAGAAATCCGGTAAAGCCCAATCTTAAATTCCGAAATTATAAATTGTAAAAGGATTATCATTGATTATAGGGCCGCCTTTTAGTAAACTTCGGGACTTGCGTAAAATTGCGCTTACCGGATATACCCAAATGATATCTTCAGTTACCTCTTGCTCCGTAAGATATTCTAACAACGATGCCTTCTATACCTGATCTTAGGATTGGACCAGCTTGAAGAGGTCATTATTATAAGGACTGACCGCTTCGTCATGAGCAAACTCCTTTTGCGTAAAAACTAAATACATAATGCAATCATAATGATACCCGCAAAAAATTATTTATTATTTCGAGATCTCACTATTTGTGTATTAAAACATCTTAAAATATCTTTTAACAAATGATGCTGCCCGATGAAAAGGTCTTATATAGGGCCATATTTTACTTTTCATAATCTTATATTTCATATCAAACTTTCTTCTTTCTTTTTCAATTTTTTTAAACTCTTTATTAACTATTTCCATTTTTTCTTTCTGATCTGAAGGATATTGCTTTGAAGGATCCATTTGCTTTTTAAGATGATTAAAAATTTTTTCCTGTAACTCAATTAAAACAAGCGCTTTATTTGGAAGCTCCTTATGGTTTATTATCGTATCGTTAATAACTTTTTCAAATTTCTTATAAACGGCACCGTAACTGTATTCATCGATGAATACATGCCTTTTTTCAAGTTGATTGTTTTTGTAAAGATCTAAATTAGAAATAATTCGCTCAATATCATCAGGCAAGGCTTTGCGATTTGTTTTAATCACAACGCCCTGGTCAATTAAAGGTTTTAACGCAGGCGTTTCAGTAGCCAGCACCGGTACGCCCATCGCCAAAGCATCAATTACTTTTGCCGGCAGCTGATACCTGGATGTCTCCCTTCCCTCATCCTGCAGGAGGCAGACAAGATCCGCTATAGCAATATTTTTGGGTATATCACCAAAAGGCTGATCGGGAAACAGGATCAGATGTTCTTTGCCAACAGCTATTAAGCTCTCCTTGAATTTTTCATCGGGAAAAGAACCCATAATACAAAGCTTATAAGATAGACTGCCGCGCAGATTGATCGCCTTAGAAAGCTCGAGCAATCCTTTATGCTTCCGCGGTGTTCCTAAAAATAGAACCACTTTGTCCTCTAAAGATATCTCCAGCTCTTTTCTTCTTTTTTGTTTGCTGTAAAACTCCGGGTTAAAAATGCTCTCATTTCGTGCATGTGGGATAACCACTCCGCCATATTTTTCACTTAAAGCAGAATTGGATACAATTATACCGTCAGCATAGCGGATAAGATTTTCACAATAGTTAGTCCATATTTCTCCGTGAGGTTGCCTTATATCGTCTTCATTCATCTTCGTAACCCTGTCTTTAAAAAACCCCAATTCATAATCATCAATATCCAGAACCAGGGGCCTATTGTGGAATGATTTCATCATTAGACCCAATTGCATTGAAGGCAGCCTGGGCTTGCATACCACTATAATATCTGCATCGGTATTCTTCAAGGCCGCAGCCTTTAACACTTCACTGAATTCGGGAAAATCACGTCCGGGATAAATATCTATCGGCTGATCAATGTTTTCTAATGGTTTCCATATGTTACAACTATTTTTATTAAAATTAAAGCCTGCCAATTTTACATAATAATATGATGACAATATATCTGCCAACATATAAGCCCTACCAAAAGCATTATGGCAGACGTCCCATGCAATAATTAATATATTTAATCTCTGCTTTATAGGTTTTTTTGTTTTACTATTAATTATATTCTCCTCCGTTTAAAGTGATGATTCATTATCTTCGAATTAAAAAGAATAATTATTTTGATTAAATCTGTTTCATTTAGCGTCAATAAAACTTGCATACCTAAAGTACTATTCACCAGTATTGAACATATTCGTTATATAAGTATTATTTCCTTTAGAATCCAGATCTATGAGATATAGTCGATTAAAAATCTCAAGACACTGCCATGATTATGCTGCAAATATTATACTTTCTTACCACTAAATATTATCCTTACTGGTGATGTAAGCTAACTAAAAGCAAGTTATAAATATATTGAGCTCGTTTAAAATGCTTACTTTTTATAAAATGTCTGATAACAATTCTGCAATTTCGGCCTAACAGGATTTAATTGAATCGAGGTGGTAACATAGTTTAATTATTCATTTCAAACTTTTTATCAACACAATTAATTACTTAAACAGGAGGGATTATATTTTGAAAAAAAGCAAATTATTTTTTGCGTTAATTGCTATTGTCTTATTAACAAGCTTACTTGCAGGAAGTACCTTTGCTGTTCCGGCTGAAGATCTTTTCGGCGTGGCCCTCTATGACCAGCAAGGCGGGCAATTCTATGTCAAAGATGATACCACCCCCGGCCCGGCCGACCGCACCTTCCGCTACGGGCCCAGGAACAACAACTGGCTGCCTGTAGCCGGCAACTGGGATGGTATTGAAGTATACGGT
>JAWOBS010000299.1:0-7263 GCA_046484145.1 Bacteroidales bacterium | reverse complement strand
ATGCGCTCCTACAGTTATTCCGATACCAATATGAGCTACTATCACGTTAACATCTTCATATTCTTTTCCATTTGCAGTAGCAAAACTTTTCGCAACAGTTCTCTGGCTCAAAGTGTGCAAAATACTTTCCCTGGAAATTTCGGGCATGCCTGAAATTCTTGCTATATCATCCATCTCATCAACGCAAGCCGGATCAACAATAATTGCCTGTACATCTTTCGATGATTGCTTAGCAATTTCATTGGCGATCAACACACCAAGGTTTGACTCATGCTCAGCCATGGGGCTTAGCACATCTTTTAACATTGTTTCATTAACTCTATAGACACCGCCATCCATTGGCTTTATCACTCCACCTTTGCAAACTATTATTGCAATTTCGTGGAAATCAATATCAGCTTTATGAAGCTCACCCAGAACGGCATCCTTTCTGAACTCAAACTGCTCCATGACAGTTTTGAACTCTGTAAGCTCTTCTTTAGAATGTTTAATATTTGTAAGAAAAATCTGCTCCCTGTTTGAATGTACAGCAAGCCTGGTGTTTGTTACTGCTGTCTTAAGACTTAGGATTAACTGTCTCATAGAATCGGAATTAATTAATAAATATTAAATACTTTTGTTTTTTTTTATAAGCCCAAAGAATTTGCTAATAATTCAGCAACATCAAAGTTAAAAATTTCTTCCTCTTTATTTTTATATTTTAATCCATCAGTTAACATCGTCATGCAAAACGGGCATGAAGATGCTATTATGCCGGCTTTTGTTTCCAGGGCATCTTCAGTCCTTTCAATAAATACTTCCTTATCGCCCTTTTCTGCTTCTTTAAACATTTGGCTGCCACCGGCTCCGCAGCACAGGGCTTTTTCCTTAGTCCTTTTCATTTCTACCAAAGATACTCCAATACTTTTTAAAACATCCCTGGCAGATTCATATTCATCATTTGCCCGGCCAAGATAACAAGGATCATGATAAGTTATCATCTTACCAATATACTCATTGTCTTTAACATCAATTACCTTTTTATCTATCAATTCTTTCAGAAACTGTGTATGATGAATAACTTCATAGTTACCTCCCAACTCGGGATAATCATTTTTAAATACATTATAACAATGCGGACAAATTGTTATAATCTTTTTCACATCATACGAATTGAGCACCTCAATATTATTCAGAGCCATCATCTGGAAAAGCATTTCATTCCCGGCTCTTCTGGCAGGATCGCCTGTACAGCGCTCTTCATTTCCCAGCACTCCAAAATCAATTTTAAAATGTATAAGGATTTTAGCAAATGCTCTTGTAACCTTTTTATATCTATCATCATAAGCTCCGGCACAGCCAACCCAAAAGAGGTATTCAGGCTTTTTGCCTTCTGCTGCCAGTTCTGACATTACCGGCACTTTTAATTGATTATCATCCATTTTACCTAGATTTATAATTTAAATTCTCTGTCCAAACAAGCCTGTCTTCGGCAGAATATTGCCATGGAGCGCCATTATTTTCAATATTAGCAAACATTGAATTTATCGGCCCCGGAGCAGATCCCTGTTCCAACACAAGATATCTGCGCAGTTCGAGTATTACCTGTAATGGGTCAATATTTACCGGACATTCATAAACACATGCATTGCATGATGTACAAGCCCATAATTCTTCCTGTTCAATCAAATCCAACAGAGACTTATTATCATTAAAATTTTTACCTTCTTTGATAACTTTACTGCCTATAGCCTCTACCCTGTCGCGCACATCCATAACTATCTTCCTGGGTGATAGCTTTTTGCCTGTAATATTGGCAGGACAAGCAGCAGTGCATCTTCCACATTCAGTGCATGAAAAGGCATCAAGTAGATTTTTCCTGTATAGATCAAAAGCATCCTTTGCTCCAAACTGAGCCATATCTTCTTCTGCCGGAGGCGGAACATCTGCTGATGGATTCAACATTAGTTTTACCTCATTAGTAATGGCAGGCATATTTGTCATTTTGCCCAAAGGTTCAAACTTTGAATAATATACATTAAAGAAAGAGAAGAAAATATGCAAATGTTTTGAGAAGGTCACATAGTTCATAAAAATAAGAACTCCAATAATATGGAACCACCATGCAAACCTTTCCAAAAAGATTAGGCTGCTATCCGACATACCGGCGAATAAAGGCTGTATAAAGCTACTAACAAGGAAAGTTCCTACTTCCGGAAAATGAGCATGCCCTCTTGATTGCAATATTCCATCGGCAGCATTCATAGTAAGGATAGAACACATTAACAGTATTTCCGTGATAAGAATAATGTTGGCATCTGAACGTGGCCATGTTGTCATTTCTTTTGACCAGAAACGCTTCAGCCTGAGAATATTTCTCCTGGCAAGGAACACCACGCACGCTATGATAACCGCCAGGGCAAAAACTTCAAAAGCAGATATCAGCAACGGGTAAATATCACCAAGGAATGCCAATGAGCGGTGTGTTCCAAAAATACCGTCAATAGTTATTTCCAGCATTTCAATATTAACAATAATAAAACCCCAGAAAACAATTGCATGCATAAACCCGACTATCGGTTTTCTAAAAATCTTGGATTGAGCAATTGCTATTTTTAAAATCCTTGTAAATCTTTTTAAACGAAATTTTGTTTTTCTATGCCTGGCAAGTTGAATATACCTGTATATTCTGTATAACCTGTAAAAGAACAAGCCAAAGGCAGAGACAAATGCAATGATAAAAACAATTTGAGCTATCATAATTATAAAATAATTTTAAACAAATGCAGGAATTCCCGTAATATCGGCTCCTGTGATTAACAAATGTACATCATGTGTACCTTCATAGGTAATAACAGATTCGAGGTTCATCATATGACGCATCATAGGGAAATCGCTGGTAACACCCATAGCTCCAAGTACCTGGCGTGCCTCCCTGGCAATGTCCAAAGCAATTTTTACATTATTTCTTTTGGCCATAGAGATCATATATGCTGTTGCTTTGCCTTCATTTTTCAAAACACCAAGTCTCCAGATTAGCAATTGAGCTTTTGTTATTTCTGTAATCATTTCAGCCAGTTTCTTTTGCTGAAGCTGAAAAGAAGCAATTGGTTTGTTGAATTGCTTTCTTTCTAAAGCATAATTTAAAGCAACGTCATAACATTCACAAGCACATCCTAAAACTCCCCATGCTATACCATACCTGGCAGAATTAAGGCACATTAATGGCGATTTCAAGCCTTTGGTTTTTGGTAAAAGGTTTTCTTTAGGAACCTTAACTCCGTCAAAAACGAGTTCCCCGGTAACAGAAGCACGCAAAGACCATTTGCCATGTGTTTCAGGTGCGGTAAAGCCTTCCATCCCTTTTTCAACTATTAATCCCCTGACAATTCCTTCTTCATCTTTTGCCCAAACAACAGCAATATCAGCAATGGAAGAGTTTGTTATCCACATTTTAGCACCATCAAGCAAAAAATGATCACCCATGTCTTTAAACTTTGTAATCATACCACCGGGATCTGAGCCATGATTAGGTTCTGTAAGTCCGAAACATCCAACCATTTCACCTGTTGCCAGTTTTGGAAGATATTTTTTCTTTTGTTCTTCAGAACCAAATTCAAAAATAGGATACATAACAAGTGATGTCTGAACAGAAGCAGTTGACCTGACAGCAGAGTCGCCTCTCTCCAGTTCTTGCATTATAAGGCCGTAACTGATATGATCAAGTCCTGCACCACCATACTCCTGCGGAATAAAAGGCCCAAAAATACCGGCCTCTCCCATTTTTTTAATTAAATGCTGAGGTGCTTCATGTTTGTGATTTGCTTCTTCAATTATAGGCTTAACTTCCTTGTTTACCCAGTCACGAATGGAACTGCGAATGATCTTATGCTCATCAGTTAAAAGATCATCTGCCAAATAATAATCCGGATGCTTGTATTTTCTTGTGCTCATTTTTTTAGTGTTTTAAATCCTTCGAAGAATTATTAATGTATATTATTAATTTCAATATAGGGGGCAAAATTAAAACAATTAATTAAAAGCAAAAGACATATTTAAAGAAAATATGGAAAATTATGTCAGTACTTTTAAATATGCCAATTATAAAAAAATTATAACTATATACAGAAAAATTCATCATGAAAAATATTGAATAAGAAAATAAACAAATGGCAAAGTCAGGATACTCAGAACTGTTGAAATAAAAACATTCTCAGTAGCAAGTTTATCATCTGATTTGAATTTCTTTGCCAGTATTACTATTATTGCCATACATGGCATTCCGGCCTGAAGTATTACAACAGATTTCGCAATATGGCTTAATTCAAATGAGAACAATGATGTAATAAAATCAATCAGGAAAATAAGTATAAACGGGACTAAAATCAATTTATTAAAACTCAATATAAAAACAGAGCTGTTTTTTACTATATTTTTAATATTCGCATTTGCCAGCAATGCACCAATATAGATCATTGCAAGATAATTAGTTGTTTTACCCAGGCCTCCCAGCGAGCTCTGCAAAATCGAAGGCAATCTTATTTCCAACAACATAAAAAATATTCCAATAATAAACGCAATTGTATTGGGATTAAATAGTTGAAAAAGCCTTTCACGGGTGGAAACATTTTTTGAGCTGTTAAGCATGTAAACTCCACCTGTCCATAATAATGAGCTGGAAACTATAAACACAAGACTTGCATAAAAAATGCCTTGTCCGTCAGGAAACAAAGCACTTAACAGGGGAAAACCAAGGAAACCATGATTACCAAAAACTGTATGTAACTTATGAATTTTAGATTGCTGATATTCCAGCTTCAGCATTCCCGCTGACATTTTGCCTATAAAAAACAAAAGCGCAAAAGCAATGTAAGCAAATATCATCACAAAAGCACCATTCTTTAATAAGGTACTGCTAATATCCATAGCAGTAAAAGATGTAAAAATATTCAACGGAAGGGTGACATTAAAAACCAGTTTAGCAATACCATCACGCAAGCTCTCAGAAATTATGCCGGCTTTGGTGGCAATCACTCCAATAACGCTGACTATCCCCAATATTAATATCTGGTTTATAATTATCTCGGTATCCATAAAAAATCAAAATCAATTATCAAACCTTTAAAACTTCAAAATTATTAAAAAACTATTGCCTTATTGGTTTTTTGAAAAAAGTATAAGATTATTTAAGAGAATAGTTTTTTCAGCTTATTTCAAAACGGTCAACATATTTCAGGTATGGACTCTTTTTTACTCATCACCCGTCACCGATTACCCATCACCCGTCACCCATCACCCATCACCCATCACCCGTCACCCGTCACCGATCACCCATCACCAATAACCCATCCCCCAAAAATCTTTTTCCTATCTTTGCCACAAAAAAACAGCAATAAATACATTGACAAATCCCGCAACAAATACAAAATTACTTCTGGCTCCTTTTCAGGGCATAACTGACAAATTATACAGAAACTGCTATGCTAAGCATTTTGAAGGTATTGATGTAATGTACACGCCATTTGTTTCCGGTTTGGGCAATGTAAAAATAAATCCTTCAAAGCTTAAAGACCTGCTACCAAAAAACTCAAATATCAGTGATACTGTTCCCCAAATAATAAGTACAGACCCCGGGGAAATCATACTTTTTTCAAAAGCAATGCAAGATAATGGCTATGATCATTTTAACTGGAACCTTGGCTGCCCTTTTTCACGTATTGCAAATAAAAAACGAGGTTGCGGGATATTGCCTTTTCCCGATGAATTAAAATCCATTCTCGACAATATATACAAAGAAGATACTATTCAAATTTCTATAAAAACCAGGCTTGGTTATTATAAAAATGACGAAATCTTTTCAATTCTCAAAATGCTCGATGCATATCCATTAAAAAACATTATTCTGCACCCACGCACCGGACTTCAATTATACAGCGGGGAAGCTAATCCCGAGTTATATAAGAAGTGTTTGGATTTTACAAAACATGAAATGATATATAATGGCGACATTTATAATATTTCACAGTATAAAAAGATGCAACAATATATTCCCACTCAACAATCATGGATGCTTGGCAGGGGAGCTTTGTTAAATCCTTTTCTCGCAATGGAAATAAAGGGTATTGTGCTTTCACATGATGAAAAAAAGAAGAAGTTAATTGAGTTTCATGATGATTTTCTTAGTGTATTAAAGAATAATTATAATAAAAATGCAAAAATTATTGGCAGGCTAAAAGCTGTTTGGAAATATATGTCAGGGGTTTTTCATAATGGTGAAAATGTATTTAACATCATTAAAAAGTGCAAAAGCCTTGAAGAATATTCAGTGGCCGTAAAAACAGCTTTTGAAACGGATTTAGCTGACGATGCAGGCCATTCACAATATTTCAATAAATCTTTAAAACATATTGGAAGTTTAGCCGAAGAATAATTAACATATTAAAAAATAATTATACTTTAGCAATCGAAATTTTACAATACTGATAATGAAAATTGCCAAGAAAAGACCAACACTATTTGCAGCCTTAATTCCGGTTATCTTTTTAACAGCATTGATTTCTATCAATGTTTTTATTTTTGGCGATGACTCATTAGCAGGCTCCAACCAGATAGTACTTATTTTGTCGGCGGCAGTTGCAGGCATTGTGGCATTTTTGCATGGCAATACCTGGGACGACTTGCTGAATGGAATAGTAAAAAGCATAGGATCTGCCATGTCTGCAATTCTTATACTATTACTGATCGGGTCACTGGCAGGAACCTGGTTATTGAGTGGCATAGTACCTTCCATGATATATTACGGACTTCAAATCTTAAACCCTACAATATTTCTAGTAGCAGCCTGTATCGTAAGTGCAATAGTATCACTTGCAACAGGAAGTAGCTGGTCAACGGTTGCAACCCTGGGTGTAGCTTTACTTGGAATAGGAAAAACATTAGGAATACCCGACGGGCTTATTGGTGGTGCTATTATTTCAGGTGCTTATTTTGGAGATAAAATGTCACCCTTATCAGATACGACAAATCTGGCACCTGCTATGGCAGGCACTAATTTGTTCACACATATCAGGTATATGGCTCTTACTACAATGCCTTCTATTTTAATAGCGATAATAATAGTTTTAATATTAGGATTTACAAGATCGCAGGATGGAGCCATTAATGATGTTGAGCCTGTATTGTCTGCAATAAAGGATACCTTTTATATTTCTCCAATACTTTTTCTAATACCTGCATTAGTGATATTCATGATCGTTAGAAAAACTCCTGCCCTGCCGGCTTTAC
>JAWOBS010000197.1:0-2591 GCA_046484145.1 Bacteroidales bacterium | reverse complement strand
CAGGCTAATCACCTTGGCGTAACCATACAAGCAGATATTATTAAACAAAAATTACCCGTAAATAACGGTGGTTTTACAAGCATTAATTTTGGAAAACACGGCTCTGCTATGTATGACAAACTAAGCAGTGACCATCCTATAGATTTATGCCGATACCAGGTCATTAATTGTTATATGGGTAGAATAGGTCTTATTAATTCAGGTGGTTCTTCCAAAGGAGAAAGTGATTTAAAAGAAGCGGTAAGAACTGCAATAATCAACAAACGTGCCGGCGGAATGGGCTTGATATCGGGCAGAAAAGCCTTCCAAAAACCAATGAAAGACGGCATTGTTTTGCTTAATCACATTCAAGATGTTTACCTAAATAAATTAATCGATCTGGCTTGATTTCTTACAGTCAAAATCATTATAAAAAAACAATCCAATTAAAAAATATCTTTTTATGAAAATAGTGACTTTAACAATGAATCCCGCGCTTGACAAAAGCACTTCTATAGAAACACTGCAGGCCAAAAAGAAATTACGCTGCTCGGTTCCCAGGTATGAGCCGGGCGGTGGTGGCATTAATGTATCACGCGCAATAAAAATTCTTGGAGGAGAATCACTATCTGTTTTTGCAGCAGGAGGATTTGCAGGAGAGCAAATAAAAGATCTTCTTAAAGAAGAAGAAGTTGAATTTAAATGTATAAAAACAAAAAATCCTAGCAGGGAAAACCTTGTAGTATTGGAAAAATCAACAGATAATCAATACCGATTTGGAATGCCAGGCAAAGAAGTTGATGACGCAGAGCAAAATGAATGCCTGGACTATATTAAACAATTGCCGGACAGTTTTGAATTCCTAATTGCAAGTGGCAGCCTGCCTCCGGGAGTACCTGATGACTTTTATGGAAAAGTTGCAAAAATTGCAAATAAAAAGAATTTAAAATGTATTGTAGATACCTCCGGAGAAGCACTTACAAGCGCTGCTAAATCAGGAGTTTGCATGCTAAAACCAAATCTGCGTGAACTAAGCTTGCTTACAAAGAAAGATGAAATAAACGGCTTGGAACAAGAAGAAATAGCACAAGAAATCATCAGAAAAGGCAGTGCCAGTGTTTTAGTAGTCTCTTTGGGAGCAAGAGGTGCTATGCTGGTTACAAAAGACAAAATTAAATATGTAATCCCTCCAACTGTTAAGCAAAAAAGTACAGTAGGTGCAGGAGATTCGATGGTAGCAGGTATAGTTTTGTCTATGGCACGAGGAGATGATTTGTTTGAAGCCGTGAAATGGGGAGTTGCGGCAGGAACCGCTGCCACAATGACTCCGGGAACAGAATTATGCAGAAAGAAAGATGTAGAAAAAATTTATGAATGGATTAGTAAAAGGTAAGTCAATCCTTTCCTTAGGCCATTATCCTGAAACCGCCTTGTGCATTACGATTTGTTTTCCGTTTTGATTTTTAAGGAATCTATTTCATTTCCCCAATATACTGTTCTGTGAGGGAATGGAATTTCAATATTATTTTTATCAAAGGCAACTTTCAGCCGTTTTCTATATTCCCTGCCTACAGTCCATTGTTGAATGGGTTTTGTTTTAAGACGGGCTTTTATTACCAGTGCACTGTCACCAAAATCATTAAGCCCAAAAACCTCAATAGGCTCAATGATTATATCTTTAAATTCCTCATCATTTTTAAGTTCTTCACCCACTTGCTGCATAATATGCATTACTTTCTGGATGTCTTCTTTATAAGCAACACCAATGTCAAAGACCATCGCAGACCACTCTTTTGTCATATTAGCCAAAGAACTAATTTTCCCATTTTGGAATATGTGAACAGTCCCTGAAAAATCTCGCAGCACAACAGTTCTTAGATTAATACTTTCTACCAGCCCTCCTGTTCCATTTATAATTGCAACATCTGATGTTCGGATCTGATTTTCCAGGATTATAAAAAATCCTGAAATGTAATCTCTAACCAATTCCTGGGCACCAAAACCAATTGCTAAACCGATAATGCCGGCACTTGCTAACACCGGTGCTATATTAACCCCAAATTTGGGCAAAATCATCATGATAAACATCACATACAATATTATCCTGATTGTTCCATGGCTTATAGATGTAAGGGTGTTTATTCTTTTTATGCTTTCATCAGAATCAATTGCGCTGTTTTTTTCTGCTTTGTGAATTAGCTTTTTCTTAAGCTTTCGAAATAAAAACTTTACAATCCTAAATGCAATAAAAAACAAAACTACAATAATCAGCAATCCCGGTAATTCATTAATTACCCATGTTTTCATATTGCTATAAAAACTCTGAAAAAAATCACTATTAAAATAATCTTCCATGATATCCAAATTTTAAAAACTAAATTATGATTTTTACTCTTTAAAAAATTGTTATTAATTACAATATTGAAAATTACATTAAATTTCTTATAGTATGAAGTATTTTTAACAAAAATGACTTAAGAAAAAAATTATAATTACTTCGGCCGGAATGAATTATTTTATTTTACTATCACAGATTTTAATTCCTATGGCTTCATAAACTACCTATAAGGAAAACAGATCAGTATATATTGGACATGCCCAAGCCACTTTCA
>JAWOBS010000112.1:0-7037 GCA_046484145.1 Bacteroidales bacterium | reverse complement strand
CAGCCGTGAACCAGGGTCACTGCCATCCCCGCATTGTGCAGGCCATGATGGATCAGGCACAACGCCTGGCGCTGACGTCAAGGGCCTTCCGGAATGATCAGCTCCCTCTGCTGGCCGAGGAGCTTATAAATTCGGCTTTCTTAGCCTGTTCATAAACTCTCCTTATCATGGATTTGCCAAAAATATCTGCAAGCGGTTTCCCGGGAAAACGCGTTGAAGCATATCGGGCAGGAATTATTCCAAATACTCTCATTGTTTTGGTTTATTGTGGTTAAAACTCAATGATAAACACTCCTATCATCTGTTCAGGATATTTATAAAACAACTTACTGAGGGATATAAAGGCAGATAGAATTTACACATCCTTCTATACTAAACATTTAGAACAACCCATGAATTTCGGCATCAATCATTCTTATCACATCACCAAGGTCTTCCTGTTTTTCTGAGAATTTATTATTATCTACATCAACTATAAGTAGTTTGCCCAAATCATACTTGCTTATCCACTCTTCGTATCTTTCATTAAGCCTTTTGAGATAATCAATTCTAATAGAATTTTCATAATCTCTTCCTCTTTTCTGTATTTGACTAACCAATGTAGGTACGCTTGCTTTGAGATAAATGAGCAAATCCGGGCCTTGCAAAAAAGAGCTCATAAGTTCAAACAAACCTGAATAATTATCAAAATCCCTGGTTGACATTAATCCCATAGCATGCAGGTTCGGTGCAAAGATATTTGCATCTTCATATATAGTACGATCCTGGATAACCGTCTTTTCCCCTTTTCTAATATCAACAATTTGACGAAAACGGCTATTAAGAAAATACACCTGGAGATTGAATGACCAACGCTGCATATCTTCATAGAAATTATTTAAATAGGGATTTGACTCTACATCTTCATAATGAACTTCCCATCCATAATGTTTTGATAAAAGAGAAGCCAGTGTAGTTTTCCCTGAGCCTATATTACCTGCAATAGCTATATGCATAATGTAATTTTTTAGTATTAATTATTTTACCTTATAATGCTTTATCGAACCATCTACCAGTAAATACAGTGAAAGTTCGTGTAAATAACCTTGAACAACATTTTCTTCCGGCAACAAAAACACTTCTTCAACCTGCTCTTCAATACTATATATTCCCATTTGATCTTCATAAAAATACAATATATCATTGTCTCTCACCTGGAAGAATGTTACATTGCTAACCGGAATAATAAATAAAAAGCTTGCGAACTGGTCAAAAACCCAGATACCACTTGAGGGGTCACTTATAAAAAGCTGATTATTATGCTCAAGCATATGAAAGGGCTGCAAAAAGCCCGGGAACTGATGATTAAGAGCCCGGCTCTCTGTTTCCATCTCAAAATTGTCACTAAATTTATAGAGTTTATAACTGACAGGGCTATAAAGCCAGAAGCCATTTTGCCTTGAAGAACATACCAAAGATGGCATTAAATTTTCTATAAAAGAATCTTCTTTCTGAACCTTGCGTGGAGCTAAGTTTTTATCCAAAAATACTATTTTGTTAAACTCAGAAAAAAGAACAATAATATTCAATGGGTCAGCAACATCAACTGCAGTAATACTGCCAAAACTTTTATCACTATACTGAATCCTCTTGCCGGTATCCTGCGTGTATTTAACCAAGCCACCATCTTCTATCCAGTATAAGTTTGACAGATTATCAATTTTAAACAGATTTGTGTTGGCATGTATTTCTGAAACAAAATCAAAAACGGGAGGTTCGTTAGAAGTTGATGTAAAAGGCAATAACAAAAGGAATAGAAAAAAGAATCTCCTGCTAACTGCCAGATATTTGCCCTTTGTTTTTTTCACTTTTTCGTTTATTAAAAATTGACAATTATTGTTTTCCTGCAAACAATAAAATTTCATCAACATATTTCCTGGTATTATATAACCTTGGGACTTTATTTTGTCCTCCTGTTTTACCTTTTGACTTAAGCCATTTATAAAAAGTACCAGCTGCTATTGGCCTGATTACCGGTTTTTTAAGCAAAATATCTGCTGTTCTTTTTGCTTCATAATCAGAGTTTAACTTTTTGAGCTCCTCATCCAGATAGCTTGAAAACTCATCAATATTTTTGGGTTCAACATCAAACTCCACAAGAAATTCATGAGCAGCAGAATTATCATCTCCAAGAAATATCGGGGCAGCAGTATATTCACTGATAATAGCATTTGTTTTTTCACTGGCAGCGGCGAGAGCTTTATCTGTATTATCTACAATTATTTCTTCACCAAAAGCATTAATAAAGTTCTTTGTACGGCCTGATATTTTTATCCTGTATGGTTTTTTACTTTTAAAGACAATAGTATCTCCAATTAAGTACCTCCAAAGTCCGGCATTAGTTGTGATCACTATAGCGTAATTCTTATTTAGTTCAACATCTTCAAGTGTAAGAGCCTTTGGAGAGTCCTTCCCAAGCTCTTCAGTAGGAATAAATTCATAAAATATTCCATAATCAAGCATAAGAAGCATTTCACTTAATTCGGGCACATCCTGAATACCAAAGAAACCCTCTGAAGCATTGTATGTCTCAAGGTAACACATATCATCGGAAGGTATCAGTTTTTTAAACTGTTCTCTGTATGGAACAAAGCTAACACCACCATGAATAAATAATTCAAGGTTAGGCCAAACCTCAAGTATATTGGAACGGCCGGTGATCTCAATGATTTTCTTAAGCAACATTAAATTCCAGGAAGGGACACCGCTAAGATTTGTAACATCTTCAGTAATAGTAGAATTGGCAATTATATCAAGCTTCACTTCCCAGTTATCCATCAATGCTATTGACAGATCAGGAGTACGAAGCAGTTCAGCCCAAAAAGGCAAATTCTGAAGTATTATCGCTGAAAGGTCACCAAAATAAGAATTGCTGTTAAATTCGCTAATCTTGTTGCTTCCTCCAATTACAAGCCCTTTGCCATTAAATATTTCTGTATCAGGATTATTATGACAGTATATTGAAAGCATATCTTTTCCGCCTTTAAAGTGGCAATCTTCCAACGATTCAGTACTGACAGGGATAAACTTGCTTTTATCACTGGTAGTTCCTGATGATTTTGCAAACCACCTTATCTCTGTTGGCCATATCAGGTTCTTCTCGCCCTTGCGCAAGCGATCAATATATGGTTTCACATCATCATAATCACCAACAGGTACCCGTGATTGAAAATCTTTAATTGTTTTAATTGAAGCATAATCATATTTTTTACCCCACTCAGTATTTTTTGCACTAACAATAAGTTTTTTAAACAAATTCTCCTGAACCTCAATAGGATTTTCCTTAAAGTGCTCTATTTGTGAAATACGTTGTTTTAAAAACCAGGATAATACCTTATTTAAAATTGGCATACTATTATTAAATTATGATGCAAAAAAAATCATCTGTCATTAAAGTACAAAAATAAAAAAATTAAGGTTTAACTTACAGTATATTTTGAATATAAAATCTTATTCTGCTCACAGAAAGTTTATTCACAAAATTACAATCCCTTATCCTCAAGAATCTGTTGTCTTCAGCCAGGTAAATATACCTGTGAATATGCATAGTAATATCTTTTTATGAATTCATATTAGTATCATATTATATTTCATAATTTTGTTATAAATAAGATATAAACCATAAATATTTATAGTAATGAATTCATCAGCAGCAAAAATAAAACACTTCAAGTTTATTCTTATCCTCATGGGATTTTTATTTGCAGTTATTCAGCCATCATGTAAAACGCCCGAAAATGCAGGAGAAAAAGAAGTACAGTCAAAACAACAATACGAGAAAGACAATAATCATGACAGTTTGCCGGATGCACCGCCTCGCGAAGTAATGGCATACCCTGACACAATAAAATACGAACTGCCTGACGGCTATATCCTTTTAATGTTTTTAAAAGGTGATGAGCATAAACATATTGCTACAACTATTGATTCATATACTATTATTTTAAATGATGAAGGATATTATGAATATGCAATAAAGAATGAAGACGGGGAGTTAAAAATGTCAGGCATAACTGCAAGAAATCCCGGGGACAGGAGCAGTGAAGAATTGATATTTCTGGATGCTTTAAATAATAATGAATAACAAGCTTTTATAAATTATAAAGACAATAAAAACATCATGCTTATTTTTCCACATGCAAAAATAAATCTTGGGCTTTTTGTAAAAAGAAAGCGAGAAGATGGTTTTCATGAAATTGAGACAGTTTTTTACCCTGTAATGCTTAAAGATGTATTGGAAATAATAACAACAGATGGAACTAAAAGCTCATTCTTTTCAAGTGGCATTAATATTCCCGGCAATCGTAACAGCAATTTATGTATTAAGGCCTATGAGCTGTTAAAAAAACGATATAACATACCTGCTGTTAATATGCATTTGCATAAAGTCATCCCCACAGGAGCCGGACTTGGAGGAGGAAGTTCTGATGCGGCATTTACATTAAGATTATTAAACGAAATGCTTTCTTTAAATATCAACAAAGATGAAATGATGTCACTGGCTGCTCAACTGGGAAGTGATTGCGCATATTTTATTCATGACGAACCAATGTTAGCAAAAGGAAGAGGGGAAATCTTTTCAAATATTAATCTTGACCTTAGTGATTATCATATTTTGTTGATAAAACCCGATTTAAGTATATCTTCAGCAGAAGCATATTCAATGATAAGGCCGGAAGAACCTCAAGCTTCCTTAGAAGAGATTATAAAAACTCCTGTCAATGATTGGAAAAAATTTTTGTATAACGATTTTGAAATTCCAATATTTAAAAAGCATCCTTATATAAAAGAGATAAAAGAGTTTTTATATGAGAAAAGAGCTGTTTATGCCTCTATGAGTGGAAGCGGCTCTGCTGTATTTGGGCTTTTTAATGAAAAACCAAATATTGAGGCAGAAAAAATTTTTAAAGATTGCTTTTGTTGGGCCGGGAAATTATAGCATTTTATGGATTTTAGTAAGTTTTTATCTCTGTAATTTGCAAAAACGAATAAACAAACAATAGTTTAACTATTTTTAACCGGCAATACAACATTCTTTTAGAATGAGATCTATTCATTTTTATATTTTTACAATCAAAAAAATTATAGAAAACAAATAAACACATAAAAAAATTACAACATGAAAACAACAATTCGTTTACTCCTAAGTGCCCTGGTATTAGTAGCATTTTTTACAAAAGGCCTGTCAGCAGAAGAGGGCTTAACACCACAGGAACTATTTAAACTGGAATCGGTTTCTGAAGTTTCAATTTCACCTGATGGAAATTACATTGCTTATGCGCTGAGCGTGCCGCGGCCTCTAACTCACAAAGCCGGATCAGATTACCGTGAGCTGCACATTTATGATGTAAATAAAGGCACAAGCTTACCCTTTATTACCGGCGATAATACAGTATTTAGCCTGGGCTGGACACCCACAGGTGATGCAGTTACTTTCAGGGCAAATTTCTCAGATATACCCGGAGTACAAGTATATGGCATGAGCCTTTCCGGTGGTATGTATTATCCAATCACCGAGCATACTTCAAGTGTTTATTCTTACGAGTATATTGATGAGAACACTCTTGCTATAGTTTCACTATCACACGAAGATTCTGCAAAATCTGAATTAAAAAGTAAGGGATGGGATATTGAAGTTTATGAAGAAGAATTTCGTCAAAGGAATTTATACCGTTATAATTTAGAAACCCATGAAACCAAGCAATTAACAGAAGGCCATAGTGTTTTTAGCTTCACCTTAAGTCCGGATAAAAAATGGGCTGCAGCAGCAATAGCGCCTCACAATCTTGTTGATGACAGCTATATGTTCAAAGACATTTATCTTGTAAATATGGAAACCGGCGAAACAAAATTGCTGCTTGATATTCCGGGAAAGCTTGCTAATATGGAATGGAGCCCTGATGGTAAAAAACTAGCATTCAGAGCTGCAAGCAAACTGGAAGACTCTGTTGCCGGCAGCCTGTTCGTTGTTGAGATAGAAACACCTGAGAAGTTTGAGAATCTGCGCAATTATGCCGAAGGCAAGGAATTGTCAGTCATTGACCTTGCCTGGAAAGACAATATGACACTGATATTTGCCGCTGAGGAAAGTGTAGATGTTACTTTAAGTGAACAAAAGATTGACAAAGAAAAAAGAGATATTATTCTAATGCCCGGCAAAGTATTTTTTCGCAGTTTTGATTTAAAAAATGAGAAAATAGCTTTTTCAGGAAATACAAGTCAGCATCCGGGTGAAATTTTCACTTTTGATGTAAAGAGCAAAAAGCATAAGAGGTTAACAAACCACAATCCATGGCTGGATGATATTGATTTTGGCAAACAAGTTAAATATGAATACGAAGCACGCGATGGTAAAGACATCCATGGAGTATTGGTTTATCCTTTAAACTATGAAGAAGGAAAAAGATATCCTTTGATAACTTACATACATGGCGGGCCTGAATCAGCTGTTAAAAACGGATGGATAACGCATTATTCCATGTGGGGACAAATAGCATCAGCAAAAGATTATTTTGTATTTATGCCAAATTATCGTGCAAGTGCCGGACGTGGTGTTGATTTTACCATGGCAGGTTATGGCGACCTTGTTGGGGTTGAGTTTGATGATGTATTGGATGGCATTGATGATTTGATAGATAAGGGATATGTTGACCGTGAACGCGTTGGCATGGGTGGAGGCTCATACGGTGGGTATTTTTCTGCATGGGCTGCAACAAAACATACTGAAAGATTTGCCGCTGCAGTTGTATTTGTAGGCATTTCTAACCAAATCTCTAAAAGGAATAACACTGATATTCCTTGGGAAGATTATTATGTGCACTGGGGTTACTGGACTCATGAAGATTTTGAAGATGTTTATTCAAGAAGCCCTGTTAAATATGCACACCAAAGCAAAACTCCTACATTGGTTTTACATGGAGCAGAAGACCCTCGTGTACATCCCGGCCAAGGACTTGAACTATACAGGACTCTTAAGCTGCACGGTGATGCGCCTGTAA
>JAWOBS010000069.1:0-6518 GCA_046484145.1 Bacteroidales bacterium | reverse complement strand
AGTGAAAATCCGTCTAATCTGTGTTCCTATTGGGTGACGGGTGACGAGTGACGGGTAAAGGCTAAGGCTAAGGCTAAGTTTGAGATTAAGGCTAAGGGTATAGCATTTGAAAATTACAGGATAGGATCAATGTTTTGCATTTTTTATCCGTAAAAATCCGTCTAATCCGTGTCATCAGTGTTCCTATGGAGTGACGGGTGACGAGTGATCGGTGACGGGTAAAAAAAAGATAAACCATATAAGGCATATAAGGGTATTTAAGGATTTGAGTGGAGCATTTTTTGCAAACCCGGATGCTGGCAGCTCCTCCGAAGGCTACCAGATCACTTGTCACCGATTACCCATCACCGATCACCCGTCACTCGTCACTCCTACAAAAAAATAGGGTAAAATTACTTTCAGGGGTCATATTAGTAAATGCAATAATTATTAACCTTTGGTTGTTCTTTTCTTTGCAATCATGAAAAAAATAAAGATTATGAAAACTTTAAAAATTATCTTCAAAACACTTGTGTTGAGTTTCATTTTAATAATGACAACTTCACATAATTCCTACTCAGTAGAAGAATCCTATTACACCATTAGTGGTGTTGTCAAAGATGCCCGCACAAATTCGGAAATCGCATTTGCCTCTGTATTTGTCCCGGGAAGTACTATCGGAACCGTTGCTAACCTCAACGGCGTATTTACATTAAAGGTTAAAGAATCGCTCAATGTTGAAGAGTTTGAAATCTCACACCTTGGATATGAAAACGCTGTTTTCTCTATCAGTGATTATGTTGATAAAACATCTGATTTCCTTCTTGAACCCAGCACAGTTGCATTGCCGGAGGTTGTAGTATGGACAGATGAGGCATATCAATTAGTTGCAGAAGCTCTTAGCAAGATAAAAAGCAATTACTCACAGGAACCTCAGCTTTTAAAAGGTTTTTACAGGGAGGCTATTAAGCAAAAAAGAAACTACATTTCTGTTTCAGAAGCCCTGGTTGATATTTATAAAGCACCTTATGACAATACTTTTAAGAATGACAGGGTGAAGCTAATCAGGGGCAGAAAAAGCGGTGATGTCAGTGAAGTTGACACACTATTGCTAAAATTACGCGGAGGGCCCACCGTTGCTAACTTAATGGATGTGGCACAAAATGATGACCTTTTTATTAGCAATAACACCATTAATTATTATAACTATGAAATAGTTGATGTGGTAAATATTGAAAATAAAATGAATTATGTTGTGGAATTCAGTCCGCGGGTAGAACTCCCCTACCCTCTGTTTTTCGGTAAAATCTATATCTCTCTTGATGAAAAAGCTATAACAATGGCAGAGTTTAGCCTTGACCTTTCAGATGATTCGAAAGCTGTGAGGTATTTCATTACAAGGAAACCGGGCAAATTAAGATTTTCTCCCAAAAGCACAAAATATCTTGTAACATATAAAGAAATTGATGGCACCTATTATCTAAACTATGTAAGATGTGAATTAGAGTTCTTTGCAGATTTCAGAAGGACTTTATTCAAAACAAGGTATAATGTAATGTTTGAAATGGCAATTACAGAAAGAGAATCTGAAGATATTGAGTCTTTTTCTTTCAGAGAGTCGTTTAAAACCAGGTCTGTTTTAGCTGATCTTGTTGACATATATTTCGAAGATGGTTATTGGGGACAATATAATTACATTGAGCCTGAAGAGTCTATAGAGTCAGCAATTAAAAAATTAAATGAGGAATTCAAACAAAGTAACAATAATATTGAAGTAGAAAAATATTAAATTAGCTCTTTATTAGTAATGGCACAGCTAAGCACGGCAGTTTAGCAAATCACGGAATTGCTAAACTGCCGCTTATTAAAAGCAATATAAATGACTATTAGGAGCATTGCCCGGCAAAACAGGAATAGATTTGATGACATTAATGCTTTTGAAAAGCTTTATAAAGAATATTTTACGCCCTTGTTTCTTTATGCCAGGAGTATAGTTAAGAATGATGATGTTGCTGAAGAAATATGCCAGGACTTCTTTTTCTACTACTGGGAAAACAGGAAAAAGATTAAAATAAAAACCTCTGTAAAATCTTATTTATATCAATCTGTCAGAAACAGGGCATTAAAACAAATACGCCATAAAGAAGTACAAAACAGATTTGTTGAAAAAAGCAACGTACAAAACAGAAATAACAATTATTCTAAACAGGATAACGAATACGAGGCAAAGGAGCTGGAAATAATAATTGACAAGATTTTAAACGATCTACCCGAAAAAAGCAGGATAATTTTTCAGATGAATCGCTTTGAGGGGAAAAAGTACAGGGAAATAGCAAAAGAGCTGGATATTTCAGAAAAAACCGTTGAGGCTCACATGGGAAAGGTATTAAAAATTTTCAGAAATAAATTGCTTAGTTATTACGGAATGAAACAAACAAATTTATAAAGGTATTCACCATGAATAAAGAATACGGAAATAGCAAATATTATAAAATAGCGGCCAGATATCTTTCAGGAGAAATGTCTGAACAAGAAAAAAAATCATTTCTTCATGATGTAAAAAAAGATCCTAAGCTGCAGCAAGAGTTGTTCCTTTTGGAAAAGCACTGGAATAGGCTTGGCCCGGGTACAGATTCTTTTAAGAACGTCCCGGACACCGAAAAGTCGTGGGCGGCTCTAAAGCATAGAATTACAGCAAATGGTGAAGAACAGCCGGAGTTTAATATTGCAAACAGAAGCAGGTTTGGATTCAGCACATATGCTGCAAAAATTGCTGCTTCAATATTACTCGTTGTTTCTGTCGGCCTGGCTGTTTACTGGCAGCTTAGTGAGCAAGCAGACAAAGCTATGATAAGCCTGAATACCGGCAGCGAAAACACTACCCTGGTTCAATCACTGGAAGATGGTTCGGTTGTATATCTCGCAGATAATAGTAATTTCGTTTATCCCAAAAATTTTACAAATAATGAAAGAAGGGTCAATTTATCCGGAGAAGCTTTTTTTGATGTTGCCAAAAATCCGGAACAAAAATTCCGTGTTGAAACCGGACAAGCAATGATTGAGGTTTTGGGAACTTCCTTTAATGTAAAAATCATTGATGAAAATCACACTGAAGTTTATGTCGAAACAGGTAAGGTTCTTGTAAAAATGAATAATAAGCCCGGACTAAGCCGCGAGCTTTCCCAGGGTGAACTTTTGAGAATTACAGATAATAATTTTTCTGATATTGTTAAAACAGACACATATAACACTGCCTGGAGAAAAAACAGGATGCAGTTTAAAGATGAATCATTACACAAAATTCTTAATGTTATCAGTCAAAATCATGATATCGATTTCTTAATCGAAGATGAGAAATTAAAAGAAAGAAAATTAACACTGACTATTGATGATGCAAGTCCGCTGCTTATAGGAGAACTTATAGCCAGCAGCCTGAACTGCAGTTATAAACAAAAAGAAAATAATTCAATAGTGTTTTTTGATAAAGAATGATTTTATTGCTCTGCGAATAACAATTAATTAATGAGTTTAAATGATAATAAGACATATCCGCATGTAATCTTTGTGCTTTTAAAAAAGGCATTAAAAATTATTGTTTTTATTTTTCTGCTGATACATTTTAATAGTATTTATTCCCAGGAAAATATTCTTAACCAAAAGATCTCCTTAAAATCGCAGACTAACACTGTTTACAGAATTCTCAACCAGGTAAGCCGCCAAACTTCATACTTCTTCATTTATGACAGTCAGATTATTGATGGAGATAAAACTGTCAGGATAAAAAAGGGCGAAAGAGAAATAAATTCATTGCTGGATGAAATCCTGGACGAGCCCAATCTTAATTATAAGATAATAGAAAACTATATTGTTATTTACATTCCCGAAGAGACTGAAAAAACAGAAAAAGTAAGCGAAAAGGAAGCTGCGGAAGAGGAAAAAATACTTGTTAGCGGCACAGTAATGGATGAGGAAAGCGGCGAACCATTGGCTTTTGCAAACATAAATATAGCAAACAAGGGAAAAGGTATTATCAGCAATATGGATGGCAAATTCAGGCTTAAAATGGAAAGCATTCACCTTGAAGACACATTGCGAATAAGCCATCTGGGTTATATAAACCGTGAAATTCCTGTCTATCTTCTTGCGGAAGGAACGCATGATATATATTTAAAAAGAGATTATATAAGCCTCCCGGAGATTATTGTTAGTTATTATAATCCTGAGCTCATCATCAGTGAAGCTATAAATGCACGGCATAAGATGTATCCACAACAGCCGACAATGCATACAAGCTTCTACAGGGAAGGTGTTTTGCAGGGCAATGATATTTTTAATTATTCTGAAGCTGTTTTTAATATTTACAAAGCATCTTATAATAGTCCTTTTAAAGATGCTGTTTCGGTTATAAAATCGAGAAATATAACTAATACAAACTTCAAAGACAGCTTGTTGTTAAAACACAAAGCAGGCGTAAATAGCTCATTAGAACTGGATTTAGTAAAAAATACAGCCGATTTTCTTGACCCCAGGTATAGAAAACAATATAAACTCATTTATGCAAACCTGGTAACTTATAATAATAAAGATACTTATGCCGTAGGCTTTGAACCGGCAAGCGATTGCAAAGAATGCCTTTTTAGTGGTACTGTGTTTGTTGATAAAGAGAGTTTTGCTATCGTTAGAATAGACTTTGAAGTTGCACAAAAGCGCCTTAATGCAGCACAAAAGATTCTCATTCCACGCAAAAACCCGAATTTTTCCAGCAGATTAATAAGTGCAAAATATACAGTGTCATATAAATTATATGATGGACATTATCACTTAAATCACGTAAGAGGCGATGTAGATATAAGGATAAGGCGTAAAAAGCAACTTTTTGGCAATACTTATCATGTATTTTTTGAAATGGCCAGCATGTCTGTAGAAACAGAAGAGGTTTCGAGGATAAAAAGAAAAGAGCGATTTAAAAAACATGAGGTTTTTTCGGATAACAGGTTTGAATATGATTTTGAGTTCTGGAAAGATTATAACTTCTTAAGTCCTGAGGAAGAAATACAAAAAGCCCTGCCAAAGATTAATTCTATTATTGAGAGTGTAGGTTTGAGGGAAAATGAGTGATGCTGTTATTTCCATGTGTGTAATTTTCCTACACATCATATCAAACGAATGTGAGATATCCGGTGCCTGAGGCCCTCGAAGGCACAATCTACTAAAACCGCAGTTCTCTCTAACATTCTATCAAATCTTAAATCTTGCAATCCCTTTGTTTATGCGCACACTCCTAGTATTGGCCGGGCTTGACCTGTCCATTTTGGGGTAAATGTTTGCGCAAAATTGTAATCTTTTTCGAGAGACGCGCCGAAAACAGGCGCGTCTCTCCATTATTGCTATTTTATTCATTTTGAGACGTGCCGGGAAGGCACGTCTTTACAGGGGATTTATTCTTTTAACAATACTTTCCTAATTTCAACGAGACTGCCATTGGCGAGCTCGCCGCTCCCGTTGGTCGGGACTCGGTTCTTCGCCGATGGCTCAGGATGACGGTGCTGTTAATAAAGGGAGGAAACGGACAGGTCAAGCCCTGTCCCTACCATTGCATCATTTATCATCAATATGGCCGGTCAAGCCCGGCCTACACTAAGAGAAGTTGTTTTATAAATTGAGGTGAGATGTATTGCTTTCAGCGCGTCATCCCGAACGAATGTGAGAGATCTCGTTATTCCCTGCATTCTTATCTATTACCGTCAGCTTTAGCTGACGGATAGCCAAGTATAGCAGATATCTGGGCTTTAGCCCCAAGTGAACCACCTTTGCAGCCTTGATTTTCTCTCATACTTTTTTGTCATTGCCACAAAAAAGTATTGCAAAAAAGGTCTAGGCAAAACGAAAGCCTCCGCGCTCTGCGAGAATGCAAGAATTGCAGACAAAGTTGGCAAAGCCTCTTTGTCGTCTCGTCAATTTTGACGAGACCAAGGCCGGCGCGCATGTTCTATTTGGGCAGTGTTGGGAGTTTCACTCACATCATTTCCCTGTACGTCATATCGAACCAATGTGAGATATCCGGTAGATTAGCGTGACTGCTTCTTTTAAAATTCTCTTTTAACAAGCATTCCATTATTTCAACGGGATCCTTCGCCGATGGCTCAGGATGACAAATCCCTTTGTTTATGCGCAAACTCCTAGTATTGGCCGGGCTTGACCGGCCATAAAAATTACACGGCGTATTTCTGTAGGGACAGGGCTTGACCTGTCCATTTTGGTGTAAATGTTTGCGCAAAATTATAATCCTTTTCGAGAGACGCGCCGAAAACAGGCGCGTCTCTACATTATTGCTATTTTATTCATTTTGAGACGTGCCGGGAAGGCACGTCTTTACAGGGGATTTATTCTTTTAACAATACTTTCCTAATTTCAACGAGATTGCCATTGGCGAGCCCGCCGCTATCGATGGTCGGGACCCGGTTCTTAGCCTATGGCTCAGGATGACAGTTCCTTTATTTACACAAGCTCCGCTAGGAGCGGAATATCAGTAGCCCGGG
>JAWOBS010000005.1:0-3427 GCA_046484145.1 Bacteroidales bacterium | reverse complement strand
TCCCAGTAACGTTGTTTCGCACGTGGATGATGCAATAAAATTTTATAATCTCGTTTCTTTTTTAGCATAACATCATTTATTTTTTCACTTCATTTATTTGATTATCAGTTTATTATCTTTAGTTGTTCGTATTTTTACGAACTGTGTTAACCCCCATTAACACACTTTTCGTGTTAGGTTTTCCAATTATGTGTTAACACATTTTGACATATTTTTTCTTTCGCTCGTTTCATCAATATTTTAGTGTGTTAGCATTCTGTGTTAAGTGTGTTAATCAATTCTGTGTTAACTATCCCCCCGCCTATACATAGGCGGGGGTTAACACAAAAATCAACACGTTTTTTTATACTTACTTTTTGTTGTCTTGCTTTCATTTTTTATGTAATTGTTTTGCTCGTAAAAAGTGATAAAATCCCTGGCCTTTGATTTGCCAAATTCAATACCCAGTTCATTAAACTGAAATTGAACGGCATCACAAAGTTTTCTGAAGCTATAACTCTCGTTTTGAGAGTAAACTCTGCTTAAAACCTGCTTATGTTTCATTTCACCAAATTTACCAGGATGTATTATTTCCCTTTTTGCTTCCGGTTCAGGCACGTCACCACGTTCCGGGAGCCCATCCTGGTTAATATAAAAAGCAAACTTTTCAAACGGCGGATTTCTCGTATATTCAGCCTCAACAATGGATAATTCCGGGTCTAAAATATCATCTTTTTTGACACTTGCAACCGTTTCGGATTTATTGACAAGTTCCGTTCCCACGTGCCCCCGGGCGTTGGTGTCCCCTTTGTTTTGGTGCAAAATATTTATAATATGAACGTCAGTATCATTAGTCCATCGTAGTAATAAATCACTTATTTTAGTTGCGTCCTGCGGGTCGTTAATGTCGTTAATTAAGTCCCGTATTCCGTCAATTATAACCAGTTCCGCATCTTTTGTATTATAGATTGCATGTTCTATAACTTCAATCCTTTTATCAGTGTTTAAAGGCCTCAAAGCAAATAATTGAAGGTTTGAAACATTACCCATTTTTTGAAGTCTTAAACCTACCTTTTGCACGTGGTATTTTGATTGTTCAGTGTCAAAAAATAGAAGTTTACCACTGTTATTCTGTAAATATTCAGCCGCTTTTAAGGTAACCAAAAATGATTTTTTACTTTTTGCTTTTCCGATTATTGTTGAAATATTGCCTTTAGTGGCAAATATCTGATCACCTTCAAATAAGATTGTTGGGGGTTCCGGGATTTCCTCTGTTAAATCTATTTTGGCGTTTTTTAGAAGATCCGGGGTTGCTTCCTCTTTTACTTCATCTGAGGGTAAAATTAACGGGCTTGCGTTTTTGTTAACATAGATATTGGGGTCAAAACTGAAATAACAAGGTTGGCTAACTTTACCCTGGTTATAATCGCATTTAATATTATATTTCTTTTCAAATTTTTGGGCCGCCTCCTGGTATTTATTTCTGAAGTTTTCCGGGGTTACTCCGGGCACTTTACAAAGCCATTTTGGAAAACCTGAAAAGGATTGAAAACAAAGGGCAACCCGTTTATCATTTTTTAAGCTATTAGTTAATTTATTAGGGTTAATATTTGAATTGTCGTGTTTGTCAGCTTCAAATAATAGATATTTTGAAAGGATTTTAAGACTTTTATTATTTCTTTGGGTAAAAGTACCGTGCGGGGTGAAGTAATGGCTGTATTGCTCTTTTTTGGCTTTATATTCCGGGCTTCCATATTGAAGTTTTGATATTTCTTTGGCTTTTTCCTCATTCTGAAAGATTTCTGCAAGTCCATCCAGGGTAGCATTTTTATAAGGCTTTTGCTTTTCGGATTTTGCGTATACGCTGCAATTAAAAACTGAAAAATAAACATTTCCATTAAGTTGTTCCGGTTTAAATTGCCCGTTAGAATATTGTCCCGGCTGCAATCCGTTGTAATTATAAACAGATTTCACGGTTGCGGGGGCTTTCACATCTCTTTCTTCAGCATTAGGATAGTTATTCAATATATACTGAAGGCAGTCATTTTGATTTATTCCTTTTCCTTTGGCCAGTCTGGCAAACTGTAAAACGTAGTTATTCCGGTTGCCCTCTGAATAATGTTCTCCATCCTTACTGAGCTTATTTTCAATATCTTCAAAAAAATTTATTATCTTTGCCATAACATCTTTTATTTTTTCAGCTTCATTGCCTTTGCGTTTGTCCCGTGAAGGCTTTTTTTATTTCAAATATTGATCTGCTTCAGCTTCAATCTCTTCTATTGATTTTTTACGGCCTTTTTTCAAATAGGCCAATAGTTCATGTTTTGAAAAGTAAAGCCGTTTGCTTCTTTTCATAACAGGCAGTTCACCACGTTGAACCAATCCATAAATGGTTGGTGTCGCTAAACTTAGAAATTCAGCGGCTTGTTCTACTGTAAGTAATTCGTCTGGGGTTTCGGGCTGGTTTTGCTCTTTGAGTTCTTTAAGTAAGTTCTCAATCCTTTCAAGTCGCTCATTTTGGCGGCTTACTTCATTTGGTAGTTGATCAAAAGTTAAAGTATTCATATAGCAACATTGTTTTAATTATTATGCTGCTATATTAATTATGGGATTTATGGGATAAAAGGTGGGTTTTGTGGGTAGTGTATTTTTTTTATATAATTTAATTTTTATCTTGTTAAAGTTTTTTCTAATTCATTATTAGACAGGGCTTCAAAATGGTTTAAGATTCTTATTATTTCAAAAAAATTGTAGTCAGTTCTTAGTTTATGTTCGCTCAAATCTCTGTGAATATCTCTTAATGTTTTTGCTAATTTTGTTTTACAATCTCTTTTTAGCTTAATAATATTGTCAGGTAGCTTATATTCATTTTGTTCAAAAAATTTTGTAAGCAAACTAACAAATGATTCATAATCTTCTTTATACCTAAAGGCGTATTCCCATCCTTTTTCGTCTATATTACTGAAATGATCTTCTATTATTTTTTTTGTTGGATTTTGGGGCTCTGTGAGTTTCTCTTCTTTTTGTTCCGTTTTGTTTGAAAAACTATCAATAAAAGATATAAGTTCGTTTTTATATTGTGATACTTCATTGTAATAATTATTTACCTCTTCTGGTTCAACTGTCAAGGTTGTATTTTTGTCTTTAAGATGATTTTTAACGCCAAAAGAAATATATTCACCTGTTTGCGGGTCTTTGGTGTAAACCTCTTCTATAACATTCTGAAGTCGGTTTTTTATCCTTTTCAGATACTTATTTTCTCTTTCAGCATCTAATAAGGTGCAATTTTCAATAACTTCATTTTTGAAGGCTTCAGCTTCATTATAAAAAATAGCTTGTACCTGTAAATGATCATATTTGCCCTTGTCAGTATAAACCGGGCAAAAGTTTTTCATCAATTCAAAAAAATTACTTTCATGTTCCGTTTTATCCTTTTTTTGGGGCTCTT
>JAWOBS010000257.1:0-5370 GCA_046484145.1 Bacteroidales bacterium | reverse complement strand
AATCTCAGGATACAGTGGGTTTTACATTTGACAATCCTTATAGAAAATATGTAAATATCCCGGTAAAAATTGCTCATAATCTCATAATTGTTCCTGTTAGAATTAATGATTCCCCTCCATTAAATTTCTTACTAGATACCGGGGTGAAAACAACAATATTATCTGAACCCTTATTACTGAATTTTATTCAGCCTGATTCAACCGAATCAGTTGTAGTTTTGGGACTAGGTGAAGACGGCTTTATTATTGCTGAAAGATTAAGCAATATAAAACTACAGATGAATGGTATAACAGGCAGAAATATGAATATGATAGTCTTGCCGGAAGGAGTAATAGAATTATCCAAGTACTTGGGCTTCTCTGTTTATGGTATTATCGGATATGACTTTTTTAAAGAGTTTCCGGTTAGAATTAATTATTCAAATAGTACAATCAGGATATATAAAGAGTCTAATTACAGAACACCTTGGTTTAGAACAACAAAAATTCCTTTGGAAATAAATGAATCAAAACCATATGTAAAGTCTGTCATCAAAAGCTGGGACGATAAAATTGATACCCTGGATTTGCTGGTTGACCTCGGCGCAAGCAGCACACTAATGCTAAACGAAGAATATTGTGATTTTTCGAATAAGCATATAGAAAGTCATCTCGGGACAGGTTTAAGTGGCAGGCTTTTGGGAAAAGAAGGACGCATTGAAGAAGTTAGCTTTCAAGATATTTCATTTGAAAATCCTATTGTAGCATACCCCGAGGAGGACCTGCTTTTCCCACCTGAAGCAAATATAAAAAGATGGGATGGGATCCTTGGTGGTGGAATTTTATCCAAGTTCAAAGTTTGGATTGATTATTCAGAAAATTTATTGATGCTGCGAAAAAGTTTATGGTTCAATGACGAGATGCACTCTAATATGTCCGGATTAGAAATTATTGCAGAAGGCATGGCTTTTAATAAATTCAAAATTGATTATGTGAGGCCGGGATCACCTGCAGATGAAGCAAATATAAAACAGGGGGATTATATTATCTCAATAAATGAAATGCCAACTATTAAACTCAGCATGGATGAAGTTATTAGCAAACTTAGCTCTTCACCCGGCGATAGGGTATTATTAAAACTTCAGAGAGATAATGAAATTATTGTAAAAAGAATAACTCTGCGGGAAGATATTTAAAATAGCTTGCTTAAACAATTCTTGTTTTTTGGATATTGTTTAGTAACTAGAGAAGTTTATATATCAAGGCCAAAGCAAAAGTTGCTCCCTTAAAATAGCTCTTTCAACCCGTCCTTCAGGAATTACTGACCAATTATCATTTCTGTATTGAATAATTTCCTCTTTTTCTTCAATATAATCAATTAACAAATCCCTTAACCTCTTATCACTGATTGAGACCACTCTATCTTTAATCTGTTCGGGAGTAAAGTCCAAACCATCAATTAAATGCCTGCCTCCACCACATGCCCTATAACTGTTCAATGCAACCTTATATCTTTTCTCAGTATCAAAGTCATCGCCATTAGACATTGACAGGATACTTATTCTATCGCCCGGCGGCTTAGAAACATCTACTGTATAAATTATCCCTGATGCAGAATCAAAATTATAGAATCTATTAGCAAGCATATTACGCAAGCCCGGGCCAGTTTCAGGTTCACCCTTCTCATCAAGATTATATTTTAACAGGAAATCATTTTCATCATTCATTTGATTATACCACAGGCTATAACTGTATTCAAGATATTCTTTTATCTCACTGCCGCTAAACTCCATAACATAAAGATAATTTTCATATGGATACCATTTAAATGCATCTCTTATTCGAATAGCTCCTGCATTAACTTCCATTTTAAGATTAAGAGGCGCAGCAAATGAGATATCAGCTTCTGTGTAATGCTTTTGCATATCATGAATAAAATCTACAGCAAATGAATTCCCCCACAAGGCATCTTTTGCTTTAATTTCATTATTAACAGAGCCGATTTTCTTGTTTGAATATTCGTATACTCCTGATATCACTTCATCAAACTTTTCCATAAATTGCGGACTGGGCGGAATTTGGGAGATATCATACAACTCACCTTTTTTTGTGATAAGTTTATAATTATTCCTGGATTCTCTTTTCACTGTTAAATGAGCAACAGCCACCTTACTACCATGACTTCCAGCACCCATTACCAAAACAGAATCCTTATCAGTATTCACTATAAAACTATTTCTTTCAACATGATCATGTCCTGTAAATATAACATCAAAGCCAGGAACAAAACGAGCAATATAAGCTGAAGTATTTACAAATGGCTTTTCCTCAGGATCATCAGGGTTGAAATCACCCAAACCACTATGAAACAAGCCAATAATAACATCTGGCTTTTCTTTTTCTTTAATAACATCTATCCAATGTTGAGCAGATTCTATCATATCAAGATAATCCAGTCCTTCCCATAATTTCTCAGGAAGGAAAAACTTAACAGCAGGTGTAGTTAAGCCTAATACGGCTATCTTAATATTTGATTTGTTAATTATAGTATAGGGTTCAAAATATGGTTCATTTGTCTCTTTAGAAATTATATTAGCTGCCAGCCAGGGAGTTTTCATTTGCTCTTTTATCTTATTATAAACATCCGGCCCGGTTTCAATATCATGATTACCAACAACGGCAGCATCATATTTCATATAATCCAAAATACCGGCAAATAAATTTTCTTTACTGTCATCAATATGATTTATATAATAAGCTGTTGGCTGCCCTTGCATTATATCGCCGTTATCAAGCAATACAATACGATTAGAATGTTGCATCCTAACAGTCTCTGCCAGGTATTGAATATTAGCCAATCCATAACCTAAAGGCTTATTATTAATGAAATCATAAGGAAAAACATTAGCATGAATATCAGAGGAAACGATTACTTTAATCTCTATATCTCTTGAAAAACCACTTAATGAAAGGAATACGCCAAGTATAGAAACTAATGTTTTTATTCTAAAAAGAAAATTCATAAAGTATAATGTTTGAACAAACAAATCGCTTAATATAAAAAACGCCGGAAAAACCGGCGTTTAAACTTTTATTGCCCAAGATATGCTTTTAGCAACTTGCTTCTGGAAGTATGCTTAAGCCTCCTGATAGCTTTTTCTTTTATCTGTCGAACTCTTTCACGGGTCAGGTCAAATTTTGCCCCGATCTCGTCAAGGGTAAGTCCGTGATTCATACCTATACCAAAGTAAAGATTAATAACATCCCTTTCTTTTTCTGTAAGAGTAGCCAAAGAACGTTGAATTTCCCTTGCCAAAGATTCATGAATAAGGCTGGAATCAGCGTTGGGAGAATCATTATTTACGTAGACATCGAGCAAACTGGCATCTTCACCCTGAACCAGTGGTGCATCAACCGATACATGATGAGTAGAGATTCTGAATGATTCAGCAATTTTATCTTCATTTAACTCCAAAGAGTCAGCAAGTTCCTCAGTAGAAGGAGGCCTTTCAAATTTTTGTTCTAATTTAGAAGCTTCTTTCTTTATTTTATTAAGTGAGCCTACCTGGTTAAGTGGAAGCCTTACAATTCTTGATTGCTCAGCTAATGCCTGCAAAATTGATTGCCTGATCCACCATACTGCATAAGAAATAAATTTAAAACCACGAGTCTCATCAAATCTTTTAGCAGCTTTTATTAAACCAAGATTGCCTTCATTTATTAAATCGGGTAAGCTTAATCCCTGATTTTGATATTGCTTGGCAACAGACACAACAAAGCGCAAATTTGCTTTTGTAAGTTTTTCAAGGGCCACCTGGTCTCCCTGCTTTATCCTTTGCGCTAGCTGTACCTCCTCCTCTGCAGTAATCAATGGCACTTTGCCAATTTCCTGAAGGTACTTGTCTAATGAAGCTGTATCACGATTTGTGATTGATTTTGATATTTTTAATTGTCTCATATGTTATACTATAAGTATTTGATTTACAGGAAGTAATTCATTAAAAACCTTATTATTGCGGAAAAAAAGTTTACAAAGATACAAAAAAATATCCATTTATCCAAACCTGCATCCGCAATACAGTTCCAAATAATAAAACGAAATACAGGCCAATTTGTTACAAATTAACCTGTATTTCACTACTAACAATAAGGCATGAATTTAGTTCATTCCAAGTCCGTAATATACTCTCACACCATTAGGATAAACGCCTTCAACAAGCACGCCGCCTTTTGCTTCAGAGAGTATATTTATAACATCTCTTGAGGAGTTTACAGCCTGACGGTCTATTTTTGTTATAATAAATCCTTCTCTGATTCCTGCTGATCTAAGTAATCCGGGTCGTAATGAAGATACTTTTACTCCATTTTCAATATTCAGCCTTTTCATTTCAGCTTCAGAAATACTTTCAAACTCAGCACCAATCTTTTCAATTATATCCTTTTCTCCTTTTTCTATTATACCGATATCACCATGTACATTCTTTAAAACAGCAGTTGTTTTATAATTCCTGCCTTCCCTATGATATTCAATTTCTACTTTATCGCCAGGCCTTCTTCTACCTGAAAGCTCAATCAATTCAGACGGATTATTAATACTATTTCCATCCATGCCGATAATCACATCTCCGGGTAGTAGTCCTGCTTCGTCAGCAGCACTATTTGCACGAACACTTCTAACCAGTGCACCCCTGTGTATTGCAATATCAAGTTCCTCTGCCTTTTTAGAATTAATTTCTGTGATTTCTACACCTAAAAAGCCTCTTTGCACTTCTCCATATTCCAATATATCGGTAACAACTTTAGTAACAATATTTGAGGGTACAGCAAATGAATAGCCTGTATACGAGCCTGTTTGCGATGCTATTGCAGCATTAATCCCAATTAATTCACCCTTGGCATTTACCAGGGCACCACCACTATTACCCCGATTTACAGCAGCATCTGTCTGTATAAATGATTCAATAGCAGTGCCTCCACCAAGAATATTAATATTTCTTCCTTTTGCACTCACTATTCCGGCAGTTACCGTGCTTGTCAGGTTGAAAGGATTTCCCACAGCTAAAACCCACTCTCCAACATTGACCTTATCAGAATCACCATACTCAAGATATGGCAAGTTGTCAACTTCTATCTTTATCAATGCAAGGTCAGTTGTAGGGTCTGTACCAATAATTATTGCATCATGGATACTATTATCATTTAAGGTTACTTCTATTTTGTCAGCATCCTGCACAACATGATTATTGGTAACAATATAGCCATCACTCCTTATAATCACTCCGCTACCGGAAGCAGTGATGTTTCTTTGTGGTAATTGCTGACGTTGCGGCCCAAAGAAGAACTCGCGAAAAGGATTACCAAAAAATTCACCATCCATATTATTACTTTGCT
>JAWOBS010000240.1:0-8083 GCA_046484145.1 Bacteroidales bacterium | reverse complement strand
CATTAAAGAAAGATTATCCCACAATACTGACAGCTTTTATTGGCACACAGGCTGATAAAACTATTGATGCAGTGAATATCTACCTGGAATTGTTAAAGAATATGCCGGAGAAAACTGAAAGGATAGATAATCTGAGAGAGTCTTTGATTCAATCAGCAATTACTTCAAGGCCGCGATTCAGACGTATGAGTATGAGTTCGAGGTTATGGGAGTTAAGAGGTTTCAAAGATGATGCAAATAAAGTAAAGCTGGCGCAGTTTGAAAGCCTGGATTTTAATGAAATTTTGGATTTTTATAAAGAATCAATACAAAACAAGCCTTATGTAATATGTGTTGTTGGAGATAAAAACACTATTGATATTGAATCTTTGAAATCTTTTGGTGAGTTTATTGAACTTCAGGAAGAGGAGATTTATACAAATTAGGTATTTGATGCCTTTCTTAAAATTAAAAAGCCAACAATAATTTTTGTTGGCTTTTTAATTATAATTTAAAAAAATACGAACCTTATTGGCGATAACCCATATTTTGTAATACATCATCACTAAGGTCATATCTAACATCAGTAAATATCATTGTAGCACCACTTGCTTTATCAAATATTACTGCATAATTACCTTTTGAAGCTACTTCTTTGACAGCGTCATAGATCTTGTCCTGGATTGGTTGAATCAATTCCTCTCTTTTCTTAAACAGATCTCCATCCCTGCCAAACCTTTGCATTTGAAGAGCTTTGGCTTCTTTTTCTTTTTCAATTATTTGCTCTTCTTTTTCTCTTTTTACTTCTTCCGGCAAAAGTGCTGCTTCTGCCTGGTATTCCTGATACATTTCATCTATCTGGGAAAACAAATTTTCAACTTCTTCCTGCCACTGAACAGATATTTCTTCAACCTGACGCTGAGCAGCCTGGTATTCAGGAATATTGTCCATTATGTAGTCGGAATCAATATATGCAAATCTTTGTGCAGATGCAGTTGTTGCAAATAATCCCAGAAAAAAAATTGCAAAAATTACTTTTTTCATAATATTACCTCCTGTATATTTAATTACTAATAAATTCTCTATTTGGATTCGATATTGAATATATGTTATTCATTTTTCTAATCAATTGACTGGCCTATTGAGAAGTGGAAATTGCTTCCACTATCAGAGGGTTTGCCGGGAATATCATCAAAACCATAACCCCAGTCAAGACCCAATAATCCAAACATAGGTAAAAATACTCTAACGCCAATGCCGGCAGATTTTTTTACATCAAAAGGATTCAGGTTATCAATACCTGACCATGCATTACCGGCTTCAACAAAGCCAAGAGCGTAAATTGTTGCCATTGGATTCAATGTTACTGGATACCTTAATTCAGCAGTATACTTTGTATAAACATTTGCACCTATGTAATTATTACTTGCATCTGTTGGCGTAAGAGAATAATCACTATATCCACGCAAAGACACATATTCTCTACCATCAATTTCCCAACCTGAAATTGGGTTTCCTCCTAAATAATATCTCTCAAAAGGTGAAATACCAATATCAGAATTATAATAACCCAGATAACCAAATCGAATCCTCGTAGATAATACCAAATTTCCTGCCAAAGATGTAAACCAGTTTGATTTAAACCCCCACTTATGGTATTCCAGTAGTTTGTACTTTTCCTGATCAGTTGCTGAGGCATAATCTTTATCATCAAAATATGAGTAGGGTGGAGTTAGTTGTAAAGACAAAGAAATCTCGGAGCCTGAACGGGGGTATAATGGTGCATCAATAGAGTTTCGTCCAAAAACTGCCTTATAGCTAAAATTATTAGATTGTCCATCATTGAAAATAAAAGCTAAAGGAGGATTGTAAATGTCATAATGTTGATATGTAAGGTTTTGCTGTAGGAAGAAATAGTCATCAGGAACCTGTAACCTTTTAGCCAAACCAACAGAAGCACCGATAATAGAATAATAACCATAATCCGGGTGGCTGGAAGCATAGTCTCTTCTGTGAGTTGTTTGGTATATAGAAACGCTGAATGAGTTTGGCTTTTTACCACCAAGCCATGGCTCAACAAAAGATGCTGAATAGCTAACGTATCCACGACCATAAGTTTGGGCTCTTAATGTAAGCTTTTGTCCATCACCGCCGGGTAATGGCCTCCATGCTTCTTTGTTAAATAATTGTCTTGTGGAAAAATTATTAAAAGATAATCCTAATGTACCAATTATTCTGTTTGCACCCCATCCACCTGAGAGTTCAATTTGGTCAGAAGAAGTTTCCTCTACAATGTACTCAATATCAACAGTGTTATCTGCCGGGTTTGGTTTTGGAATTACATTTATTGTTTCCTGATCAAAATATCCCAATTGAAGAATTTCCCTTTGGCTCCTGATGATATCACTTCGGCTGAATAATTGCCCCGGCCTTGTCCTTATCTCGCGCATAACAACATGGTCATTAGTTTTTGTGTTTCCACTAATGCTTACTCTGTTTATAGTGGCTTGTTCGCCTTCATATATGCGCAGTTCCAGGTCAATACTGTCATTCTCTATTTTGACTTCTACAGGGTTTATATTGAAAAACAAATAACCATTATCAAGATATAATGAACTTACATCCACACCGTCCATATTCATATAAAGGTTTTTATCCAGCTTTGCTTGATTGTAAATATCTCCCGGTTTTATATCTAACACTTCGGAAAGAACTTTATCAGGGTAGACAGTATTGCCAACCCATGAAATATCTCTGAAATAGTAAGTCGGGCCTTCATCGATGTACAGGTCAATAGCTAATCTTTTTTCACTGACAAAATACACAGAATCCTTTACTATTGTGGCATCTCTTTTACCTACTTCATTATACCTTTCAATAATTAACTGTTTATCATCAACGAATTCATCAGGCTTAAATTTAGAAGATGAAAAAATGAACCAAATACTTCTTTCTCTTGTTTCTTTCATGGTCCACTTTAATTTCCAGTCAGACAACTCTTCATTACCTATAATGTTGATTTCACGTATTCTGGTTCTAGGCCCTTTGTCAATATCAAATTTCAGCTCCATACTATTTGGCCTTATAGTGTCCCTGGTTTGTATAATTTCTACGGATGACTTCATATATCCTTTTTCCGTAAAAAAATCTTTTATTTCACTTTCAGCCTTGACGAGCATATTTTCTGTAATAACATCTCCCCTGACAAGGCTTAAGGCCTCTTCAAGTTTTTCAGTTTCAGAATTTTTAATACCAAGAAATTCATATCGTGCTAGTCTTGGCCTTTCTGAAATTTCAATATTAAGAAATACCTGGTCATCCTGGATTGAAGTTACTGATATTGCTATATGTTCGAAAAGGCCTTGTTTCCAAAGGTTTTCGATAGCTTTGCTGATTTTATCTCCCGGGATTTGAATCTTATCGCCAACAGTCAAATCAGATACCATAACAATAACTGTATGCTCAATATATTCAACACCGCTAACTGAAATTCCTCCTATTGTATATTCGACAGGATTGTTATAATCAATTTTTATCTGATCCCCTGTAAGAACTTGTGCGTTTAGGCCAAGATTACTTGCCAAAAAGAATATTGAAATGATTAGAAGTTTATAATTCATTGTAAGAAAGATTATTTTGTGTCAAAATTAATATTAATTATAAAACTATTGAGACAATTATGTAGATGATTCTGTTTTTCCATAACGTCTTTCTCTACTTTGATAGTCAACAATAGCTTTATAGAAATTTTCTTTATTAAAATCAGGCCAAAGAACCGGTGTAAAATATAACTCAGAGTATGCTAATTGCCAAAGCAGGAAATTACTAATTCTTTGTTCTCCGCTTGTTCTTATAAGCAAATCCGGATCAGGAATATTTTTAGTATTTAAATATGAAGAAAATAATTTATTGTCAATTTCTTCAGGTTTAATCTGTCCGGCTTTTATTTCTTTTCCTATTTTCTTAACTGCTTCTATAATTTCCCATTTAGAGCTATAACTTAAAGCAATGATTGCAGTGAGCCTGGTATTGTTTTCTGTTATTTTTATGGCTTCTTTCAGTTCTTCCTGGCATGTTTCAGGGAGGTTTTTAATATCACCAATTGCCTGCAGTTTAACTCCGTTTTTGTTAAGATCCTTAGTTTCAGCTTTTATTGCTTTTACCAGCAAGTCCATTAGAGTATCAACTTCTTCTTTTGGCCGCTCCCAATTTTCAGTTGAAAAAGCATAAAAGGTAAGATATGGGATACCTAATTCGCCAGCAGCTTCAACAGTATTTCTAACTGCCTGGACTCCATTCTCATGTCCGAATATACGTTCCTTGCCTCTTTGCTTTGCCCATCTGCCGTTGCCATCCATTATCAACGCCACATGTTGAGGTAGTTTTTCTTTGTTTATCTTATCTTTATAATTCATGGTTTATAAAACAAATAGCTGTTAAAAAAAGAGGCACAAAGTTCATAAAATGTTTTTAATAATAAAACAATAGAATATAAGTTTATGAAATTTTATTTTAATCATATGTGTGGCATTTGATAGTGCTTTGATTTTTAATCCTATACGTTACTTTTAATCCTGCTATTGAATACCAATCTTTATTATAAGGATTTCCTCTTTGCATGCCGGGATAAATATTTTCATCAGTTGACCTGTTTGATAATTCCTGCGATAAGCCTGATAAAACTGAAGGTTCGGGATACCTGGTGCTAACATCGTCTAAATAGTCAGTTCCGGTTCTTCTCATTCCCCATTCAATTCCCAGTGCCATATTTTTGGAGATTACAAACTTCATTCCGATGCCAAAGATAAAATTATATGAATATAAGCTGTATGTATTTCTGTCAGGATACAAATCTGTTCCCTGTCCTTCCGTTCCTAATGGCTGTAATTCTATCCACTGTCCATTGTAATTAGCTTTGGGATTATACCTGAATCCGCCAACACCTCCAAATATATAGAAGCTGTTAGGATTCTCTTTATCACCGGTAATAAATGGGAGGAAGTTAATTTCAGCTTGTAATGAGATTTCATAAATTGAAGACCTGAAGTTAAGATTTCGTTCCGGCTTATATCCTATGGATGAATCATCGGCTTGTATACTAGCGTACAAAGCGTTAAGCCGCGCGGAAAAATGGGGTGTAAAGTTTCTTCTGTAAATAAGGCCTCCGGAATATCTTGGCATGGCAAAATGCTGATATGGGTTTAAATCACCCATATAGTAAGCTCCGCCAATCATAACACCCACTTCGTTTTTTTGAGAGTAGGCTTGTTGAGTAATAGAAGTAATAATTATTGTAAACGTAATAAGTAATAATCTGAATAAGCTTTTCATCAAGATAATCAAAAGTTACAATGCTATTTTTTGTATTATGATATTAAAAAACAAGTTATTTCATATATGAAAAACTTCCTGAAAAAGCAGGAAGTTTATTAATAACGGTATAATATAAATTATATTTTTTCAGCTTACAATAATATTAGAATCTTGGAAGGCCATGAGAAGGCCTGAGTTGAGGCATGTTGTAATATATTGTAATTAATGTAAACATATATGAGTCAGTATTATGAGGATTTCCTCTTTGTTGCCCCGGTGCTGTTACATTATCTCCAAGTTGTCCTGTTGTGGGATTTGAGAAATATTCAGAAAGAGCAATTTTTTCAGGGTTACCTTCAAACATTTCATGATATATTGCAGGGTCAACATAAGTTCTGCTAACGTCATCAATATAATCAGTCCAGGTTTTTCTAAACCCATATTCAATACCAACAGATAATTGTCTGTTAATCACAAATATGGCACCTAAGCCAAATGGAACAGTAAGGGAAATTTTGGAATACTCATCCCTGGTAGAAAAATAGCTCTGGCCTTCAGTTCGAAGAGGCCTAAGGTTATACCATCCATCACTGGGAAGGTCTGCCTGGGGCACTGTGCCGGTGTAATTTGCGCTTTCAAATTTTCCCTGGGGGTTAAAATAAAAACCACCAACACCAATGAAAGCATAAGCTGAGAAATTATACCCAAACCAACCTCTGGCTCTTGTAACCCTTCTGTATCTTGCCCCCATTTGGTAAGCTCTTATGAAATAGTATTCACCCTGAACTGCCAGCTCCCACAAGGGTGATCTAAAATGAATATTTCTGTTACTTCTGTAAGCTTCATCAGTAAACTTATCATCTCCGGCAATATATCCAAAGGAAAGATTTCCCCTGACTGCAATATCTTCAATAATATAGTAACGATAGCCTAATAAAAAAGCGGGCCTTGTAGCATAGAAATCAAAATCCATGATTCCATTAGAACCCTCTCTGTCAGCACCACCTAAATCACCCATAAAACTAGAGGCACCCAGTCCTATAACTAAATGATCTCTTTCTCTTTTCCAAGCCTGGGAATAAGATTCAGGAATGATAAACAAAACGCATAATATTAAAGCTAAAAGGAATTTTTTTACCATTTGAAAAGATTATTTGCTTTAATTTTGGTTATTAATTAGTTTTAACAATTATTGCTTGCGGGCAAATATAATTATTTTTTTATAATTATGTATAATTTATAGATTAATATATTCAAATTGTTTAAATGTTAATTTCTCTTATCAAGTCCCCATGTGAGTTTGTTTCTAATTGTTTGATAAAAATTTTTCTCACCCGGGCAAACAAGATTAAAATAAAACGGGGCAAGTTTTAGATTAATTTCAATGCTTTTGTTCATTGCAATTGATCTGGAATCCATTACTATTAAATAGTCCTGTATTTTTCCTTCTACTTTTAATTTAACTGTTGCATTGTCAGGAATAATTACCGGCCTTACAGTTAAATTATGAGAAGCGATAGGTGTAATTACAAGGTTTTTAGATTCCGGGGAAACAATAGGCCCCCCGCAACTTAATGAATATCCTGTGCTACCAGTAGGAGTGGCAACGATAATTCCGTCAGCCCAGTATGTATTTAAATATTGGCCATTTACATGAGTGCTGATAGTTATCATATTAGCAGTGTCCCTTTTTAAGATAGTGAGTTCATTAAGTGCATAGGCAAAATTATTAAAAAGCCCTTCCTGGGAATCAAGCATAACGATTGAACGCGAATCTAAACTGTAATTGCCTGAAAGAAGGCTTTGTGCAGCAAATGAAATTTCTCCGGCTGAAATTGCAGAAAGAAATCCTAATTTACCTGTATTAATTCCCAGTACAGGAATTCCTGAGTCGCGAATGTAATTTAATGTGTCTAGTAAGGTTCCATCTCCACCAATACTTATCATGCAGGTTATATCTTTGTCAGATATGTCTTTATGATTTTTGAATAACTTCACTTCTTTAGTAAACTTAATCCCGGAAGAAAAAAAATCAAAAAAGCTTTCATATATATAAAAACAATCAGTTCCTTTCTCCAAATCCTTTATCATACTTTGAATATGTGAAAAATACTCCGGGGAAAATCTTCGGCCATAAATAGCAATTTTCATAAATGACAGGTTTTTTATTATTTTCTGTTTTTATATTATAACAAATCCAGTCTTTTGGCATCTAATTTAAGAAAAATAAATATCATTAAAGTGAAAGCAATCAGAGAAGAACCTCCATAACTGAAAAAGGGCAATGGAAGTCCAATAACCGGCATCATGCCTATCGTCATGCCAATATTAACTGTAAAATGAAAAAACAATAAGCTTGCTACGCTATATCCGAATATTCTGCTAAAAGTGGACCTTTGCCTTTCTGCAAGGATGATTATTCTTATAATTAAAATGAGAAATAGTAATATTATAACAAGGCTTCCTGTAAATCCCCATTCCTCGCCAATAGTACAAAAAATAAAATCTGTGCTTTGTTCAGGTACGAAATCAAACTTAGTCTGTGTGCCTTTTAAATAACCTTTTCCCCATAATCCACCCGATCCAATAGCTATTTTTGACTGGTTTAAATTATATCCTACACCTTGAGGGTCAATACTTGAATCTATTAGTACTTCTATTCTGTTTTTTTGATGTTTTTGCAGGAAATTTTCAAAAGTATAATTGACAGAATAAACATAAACAGAGGTAATAAAAAATAATAATATTACTAACATTATTTCCTTTTGTTTTTTTCTAAGGAAAATTGCAG